>NZ_LUFI01000094.1:0-8146 GCF_005281675.1 Sphingobium sp. MP9-4
CGGGCCGGATGCCGCCGGTCGGCGAAATCACCGAAAATACCGACGAAGACTCTCGATCAAACCTTCGCCCGATCGAACTCATCGATTCCCCGCGCTGCCAGCAATCCCATATCCCCGCTCGCTGGCTGGCCGTGTAATAGATCCGACGACGCTGCTTCATCGCGACACTCCATCTTCCTCAAAAGATTAAAGTGTTGCCGCCACCCGTTGAACCCACCGCCGATTTCAACCATTTGACGAGCGCCCGATTTGCCCACGCCGTCTACTCCCCCAATTGCCTGGCTACCAATGGTGCGACCTTGGTGGTGATGCGTTGGACACCTTGCGGATTGGGGTGGATGCCGTCGGGCAGCAGCAGGCTCCGCTGGCCAATCACGCCGTCGAGGAAGAAGGGGTAGAGCGGTACGCCATGCTTCTTCGCCAGGTCCGGGTAGATCGGGTTGAAGGCGGCGGCATAGTCCGGTCCCATATTGGGCGAGGCCATCATGCCAGTCAGCATTGCCGGAATGCCGCGCTTGGCAAGTTCGGTTAGGATGGCGTCGATATTGGTCCGGGTCGCCTGCGGGCTGAGGCCGCGCAGCATGTCGTTGCCGCCCAGGCCCACGAGGACCAGGTCTGGCTTGCGCGGCAGGCCGTCGAGACCGAAAGCGAGGCGGGCGAGGCCGTCGGCGCTGGTGTCGCCTGACACGCCGGCATTGACGACATGGGCCTTGACCCCCTGTTTTGACAGGGCTTGTTCAAGGATGGGTGCAAAGCCCTGATCCTGCTGAAGATTATAGCCGGCATAGAGGCTGTCGCCGAACACGACGACCAGCTTGTCATCAGCGATTGGCTGTGTCGCCTTCGCTGTCATGTTCGCTGCATTATTGTCTGCGGGGGCAAGTGCCTGCTCCTTCGTTGGGGAACAGGCGGCGAGCAGTTGGACAAGCAGCAGCGAGAACCCATATAGCCGGAAACCGTTCGCCAAGGAGCCTTCCTTCTTCATGCATGCGACCATCGATGCCCCCCATATCGCGATCCAGGCGCGCAATGTCACCCTCTCGCTCGGCAACACGCAGATATTGAAGGGCATCGACCTGGATATTCGTCGCGGCGAGAGCCTGGCGATCTTGGGCGCGTCGGGATCGGGCAAGTCATCGCTGATGGCGATCCTGTCGGGGCTGGAGCAGGCGAGCGGCGGCACGGTCAGCGTCGCAGGCGTCAATTATCGCTCGCTCGACGAGGATGGGCTGGCGCGGGCGCGGCGCGGGCGGATCGGCATCATCCTGCAATCCTTCCATCTGTTGCCGACGATGACGGCACTGGAAAATGTCGCCGTGCCGCTGGAACTGGCGGGTCTGGCCGATCCGTTCGAGCGGGCGGCGCGGGAATTGACGGCGGTGGGCTTGAGCCATCGCCTGTCCCATTATCCCGCCCAGCTATCGGGCGGCGAGCAGCAGCGCGTGGCGATCGCGCGGGCCATGGCGCCCGATCCGGCGATATTGTTCGCCGATGAACCCACCGGCAATCTGGACCAGTCGACCGGCATGGCGATCATCGACCTGCTGTTCGCCCGGCAGCAGGCGAGCGGCGCGACCCTGCTGATCATCACCCATGATCCGGCGTTGGCGGCGCGGTGCGACCGAACCGTCGAGATGCGGGACGGCCAACTGAGCGGCGAGGTCGCCGCGTGACGACATTGGGGTGGGGGGCAAGCTGGCGGATCGCGCGGCGCGACCTGCATGCCGGGTTCCGCGGCTTGCGGCTGCTGTTTGTCTGCCTGTTCCTGGGCGTGATGACGCTGGCGGCGATCGGCAGCCTGACCAGCGCGATCACCGGCGAGATTTCCGCGCGGGGACAGATGATTTTGGGCGGCGATGTCGAGATCGCCATGACCCAGCGGGTGATGGACGCGCGCGACCAGCAGGCGATCGCGCGGCTGGGCCGGATGAGCGAGACGGTGCGGCTGCGCGCGATGGTCCACAAGGGCGGTGGGCGCGCGGCGCCGCCGCTGCTGACCGAGTTGAAAGGCGTGGACGATGCCTATCCGCTCTATGGCACGCTGGCGTTGCAGCATGGCCGCTATGCGCCGCTGGCCGCCGACCACATCCTGATCAGCCCGGCCCTGGCGGAGCGGATGGCGATCGGCGTCGGTGACGTGCTACGCTATGGCACGGCCGATTTCACTGTGGCGGCGATCATCGCCGACGAGCCGGACCGGGTGGGCGAGGGCTTTACCCTGGGGCCGGTGGCGATCGTGTCGATGGACGGGCTGGACCGCACCGGGCTGATCCAGCCGGGCAGCCTCTACCGCGCCAAATATCGGCTGCGCCTGCCCGCTGGAGCGGATGCGCAGGCACTGCGCGAGCGGCTGGAGAAGCGCTATGTCGAGCAGGGCTGGGAATTTAAGGACCGCGAGCGGGCAGCGCCGGGCATCAACCGCTTCATCGAGAATATGGGCCAGTTCCTGTCGCTGATCGGCCTGGCTGCACTGGTGATCGCCGGCATCGGGGTCAGCAATGGCGTCGCGTCCTATCTGGCGATCAAGCGCGGCGCGCTGGCCACTTTCAAGGTGCTGGGGGCGACGTCGGCCGATATCCAGCGCATCTATCTGCTCCAGATCGGGGTGGTCGCAGGGCTGGCGATATTGGCCGGGCTGGTGGCGGGGGCGCTGTCGCCGCCCCTGCTGGTCTGGGCGGCGGGCGACATGCTGCCGGTGGCGCCGGGCTTCCATCTCTATCCGCTGCCGCTGGCGACGAGCGCTGCCTATGGCCTGCTGATCGCGCTGATCTTCACCCTGCCGCCGCTGGCCCGTGCGCGGACCGAGCCGGTGGCGGCGATCCTGCGCACCCTGGTCGACGGGCGACGGCGGATCGACCGGCGGACGCTGGCGCTGGTCGGCTGGGCGATCGCGCTGCTGGTCGCGGTCGTGCTGCTGACGGCGCGCACGCCGATGTTCGCCGCGGCCATGCTGGGCGCGATCATAGCGACCCTGTTGCTGCTGCTGGCGATGGGGCAGGGGATAAAGTGGCTGGCGCGGCGCATGCCCCATGCGCGGCGGCCGCTGCTGCGGCTGGCGCTCGCCAACCTCCATCGGCCCGGCGCGCAGACCGCCGCGCTGACCGTGGCACTGGGGCTGGCGCTGACCCTGTTCGTCACGCTGGCTGCGATCCAGACCAGCATCCAGGCGGAGATCGGCCGGACCGTGCCGAAACAGGCGCCCAACCTGTTCATACTCGACATGCCGGCCGGGGCGGAGGCGCAGTTTCGCGCTTTGATGGCCAGGCGCGTGCCGGCGGCGAAGCTGAACGTCGTGCCGATCCTGCGTGGCACGGTGACCGGCTATTCGGGCAAGCGCGTCGCTGACCTGAAGGAAAAGCCGGAAGGGGCGTGGATCCTGCGCGGCGAGCGCGGCGTCACCTATAGCGCGACCCTGCCGGAGGGGAGCGAGATCGTGGAGGGACGCTGGTGGCCGCGCGATTATGTCGGGCCGCCGCTGGTGTCGCTCGATGCCGACCAGGCCAAGGCGCTGGACATCTGGGTCGGCGACCGCATTACCGTGTCGATCCTGGGCCGCGAGATCGAGGCGCGTGTCGCGTCGCTGCGCAAGATCAACTGGGACACGATGGGCTTCAACTATGTGATGGTCTTTTCGCCCAGCACGCTGGCGTCGGCGCCGCACAGCCTGACCGCGACGATCAGCCTGCCCGACAAGCGCCAAGAGCAGGCGGTGACCAGAGCGCTGCTGGCGACCTTCCCTGGCGCGTCGGTGATCGAGGTGGGGCAGGTGATCAGCCAGGTGTCGGGCCTGCTGGATCAGATGTCCGGCGCGATCCTGGCGGCGGCATCGGTGACGGTGCTGGCGGGGGTCGCGGTGCTGATCGGCGCGATCGCGGCCGGGCGGCAGAGCCGCAGCTATGACAGCGTGGTGCTGAAGCTGCTGGGGGCGACGCGCGGCCAGATATTGGGGGCGCAGGCGCTGGAATATGGCGTGCTGGCCGGGCTTCTGGCGCTGGTGGCGCTGCTGCTGGGTGGGGCCGCCGCCTGGTATGTGGTGGTGCAGCTGTTCAGCTTTGGCTGGGCGCCTGACTGGGGCGTGGTGCTGGCGACGCTGGCGGGCGGGGCGGTGCTGACGCTGGGGATTGGCCTCGCCGGATCGATCCCGCTGATGTCGGTGCGGCCGACTCGGGCGCTGCGGCAGCTATAGAGAGGATGCCCCGGCGCTATTGCGGGGGCATCTTCATGTAGAGCGGCAGGGTGAGGCTGAGGAAGAAGGCCTCGCCCTTCAGCCGGTTGGTGGCGTCGAGTTCCTTGAAGGCGCGCAGGCGGAAGGTCGCGGGCGAGCGGCCCATGGTGACATTGAGTGCGGCGGTGCCGCCGACGCCGACCACTTCGCCCCGGAAGGCGCCGAGCAGGGCGCCGCTGCTCTTGTCATCGCTGATCTGCTTGAGCCAATAGCCCTGGGCACCGATGGAGAATTTCTTCGACAGCGCCTTTTCCACCGATCCTTCGAGGTGAAACTCGTTGCCGCTGTCATATTCCGTGTAATCATTCTTGCCGTTGAAGGTGACGCCGGCCTTGCCGGTCAGATCCCAGCCGCTCTCATCATCATGGAGGCTGAGCGCCAGCGAGGTGTCTACCGCCCAGCGATGCAGCGCCAGATTGGCCAACTGGTCCTCGCGATAATGGCCGACCGGGATGTTGACCATGCTACTGGCCTGGATGTGGAGCTTGCCCGCCTTCCAGCCGAGCATGGTGTTGAACACCGGATCGCCGACCACCAGCGCGGAATCATGGACGTTGAGGCTGCGCAGATTGCCGAACGGGCCGGTGACGACGGCATTGGCATCAATCATCGGCGCACCGACCGGCACGGTCACGCCCATGGACAGGGTGCCGCCCAGGATGTTGGTGGAGGGAACGACCAGCGTCGTCAGGAAATCGGCGACGATCGTTGCATCGAGGCCGGCGACGACATTGCCGCCGACGACGAATTCCTTGCTGGCGCTCGCGCTGCCATTGTAGATGTAGATGGTGTCGTCGAAATAGACGCCCTCCAGCGGCGGCATCACGGCGGTCGCGGGGCCGCCGGTGCCGGGAACATAGAGGCTGGCCGCGCCCTCGACGGCCTGGGCCGGGGTGCTGATCGCACCCGCCAGCGGCAGGATAACGCCCAGCAGGCAGGTCTTCACATTGCGCATCATCTGTCCCCATTTTCCCTGAAGGCCATGAAGCCCGGTGCCATCATCCATCGGCGCGGCGGGTGGGGCCATCGGGATAATCCCCGACCCGGTTGGGGGACGCTCGCATCGCAGAAAACCCTGTGATCGATGCTAAGATCAGGAAAATGCACGATAACCATGCTTTCCTCTCGCCAAGCAAAGTGGGACATGGCAGATTTTCCGCTGCCAGGCCCCGCGTGGACCATGACGGAAAGGCCGATATTGGCGGCTTTGCGCGCTGTCGGGGCAATATCGGCCGATGCGGGGGAAAACCCCCATTGTTTCAAGCGGGCGGGCCGCAAAGATAGGCAGGCTCATCATGGGCGCCATCGGGAGTGGACAGGGGTAAGGGATGAGCAAGCCATTGACGCGGATATTGATTGCCGACGATCATCAGGCCTTGCGCCAGGGGGTTCGGACTTTCCTCGAAACCCAGGATCGCTGGCAGATCGTCGCCGAGGCATCGGACGGGCATGACGCGCTGAAGGCGGCGCGCGATACCCAGCCGGACATCGCCATCCTGGATTATTCCCTGCCGCTGATGAACGGGCTGGAACTGACCCGCGCGCTCAAGCAGGAATTCCCGCGGATCGAGATCTTGATCTACACCATGCATGATCGAGAGGATCTGCTGGTCGAGGTGCTGCGCGCGGGCGCGCGTGGCTATGTGCTCAAGTCGGACAGCGGCCAGCATCTTCAGTCGGCGGTCGAGGCGCTGTCGCTGCGCAAGCCCTATTTCTCGGCGGCGATCTCCGAAACATTGCTCGACCATTATGTGAAAAGCAGCGTGGCCGGCAGCAATGTCGCGACGCTGACCCCGCGCGAGCGCGAGATCGTCCAGTTGATCGCGGAAGGGAAGATCAACAAGCAGATTGCCCATCTGCTCGATATCAGCGTGAAGACGGTCGAGACCCATCGCGCGGCGGCGATGCACAAGCTGAAGCTGGGAACGACGGCGGAACTGGTGCGCTATGCGGTGCGCAACAATATCGTTGAACCCTGATCGGTCGCTGATCCGCACGCGGGCCTGATCTCGCCCCGTCGATCAGGCGAGGTCAGTCGGTCTGGCGGCGGCGCGGTATGGTCGCGGTGACGAGCGTGCCGGCGCCGGTCAGGCGGACTTCCAACTGGCCGGCGAGGGCCATGACCCGCTCCCGCATGCCCGACAGGCCGACGCCGACGATGTCCCGGCCCTGGCCGTTGAGGATATGTTCGGGCACGCCCCGGCCATCATCCTCTATCTCCAGCGCGAAGCCAGTCTGGGTCCGCCGCAACCGGACGACCGCATGACTGGCATTGGCATGTTTGTAGACATTGGCCAGTGCTTCCTGCGCGACGCGATAGAAGGCGATCTCCATGTCCGGGTCGCGCTTGATCGGTCCCGAAAGGCAGCGAAATTCGACCTGGAGCCCGGACCGGCGGGCGAAGCCGCGGGTGAAATGGGCGAGGGCCGCCTCGATACCATCCTCCGCCAGTTCGGGCGGATGGAGCAGATAGCTGAGCGTCCGCACCTGGTCCTGGATCGCCTTGAGCGAGATTTCCATGGCCTGATAGGCGTCGTTGGCCTGGGGGCTCATGTCGCTGTTGCGCAGCGTCATGAGGTTAAACTGCATCAGGGCCAGTTGCTGGGCCGTTTCGTCATGCAGTTCGCGGGCGATCCGCTTGCGCTCCTCTTCCTCCGCCTGCAGCATCGAGAGGTGGTAGCGACGGGGATTGGCGGTTTCGCTTTCCGGATCTTCATCGTCGAGATGGCTGAGGATGAACAGATCCTCAGCGCCCGGCAGGCGTTCGCCATGGACGACCATGCGGATGTCCTGCCCGGCGAGCGGGAAGCTGAGGGTCTGGCTGAAGGGCGTGTTGTGCTGACAGAGGGCGGCGACATGTTCGCTTACGCTGCGGGCATCCTGCGGCGGCGCGGCGAAACGCGCCTTGACGGCATAGTAGCTCTGGCCTGCCACGAGATGCAGGTCGAGGCCAACGGCGCGGAGATAGGGCTGGCAGGCGCCATTGATGGCCACGATGCAGGCATCGCGATCCACCACCACGATCTTGACCGGAATGCTGTTGATCAGGCGCTGCAGCTCTGCACGGGATGTTGTATGGGACGGACTCGGCGGAACCAGATAGATCGGCACGGGAACTGTGGCACTGCCACGTTCGTCACCGAAAAACTCCGGATAATAGGGTGCCCCCGCTTGATGTAGTTCGAGCATGACGTCTCCCTCACCAGCTAAAAATGCCCTGTATCATTCGACCGGGGCGAAAGTCCCGGCGCGTAAAGATTATCTGCGCGGCAAATGCCGCGTGAAAATGGACTAACTAACGAGCGACCCTGTTATCGGTAAGTATACCGGTGGTGATTCTATGTAGCAATGGTCAAGCCTGTGTAAAAAGCAGAGTTTTCATGGCCTTTCGACGCTTTCTGCATTGATGGATGTTTGGCCGGTTGCTGCCACGAAACCTATGTGAAATGGGCGTTTAACAGCGTTAATGGACCAAAGTATGACATTGTATACTTTGAAGAAATGTGGGTTTTATGTATAATTTTAGGTCTAAGGAAATATACCTAGCGTGGCGCGCCGAAGTTGGTCGGCGGCCTCCTCGCCGCTCCTGAGTCGCGCATGCCGGATGGATGGTTGAGAGGCCCGATCTGATGACCGGGTATTTACCCGGAGAGGGGGGATCGGCCTGCACGACATTTTCCGGCCGCATTACAGGCCAATGGTGATGACGGCATCGGGTTTACCCCGGCAACATTCTCCGCGCTCCTAGGCAATGACCCCGATGCCCAAGCTCTACGCAAGGGTGCACAAGGGGGCAGGCGGCATGGTCACCGTATCTAGGCCGTAAACTCATAAAAGCCTTGAGGATTGGCGATTGACGTGATTCAGAGGCCTCGAGAGTTGGAGGGCTTGATGGCACGGCGGCGGTACGAACTGACAGAT
>NZ_LUFI01000095.1:0-7711 GCF_005281675.1 Sphingobium sp. MP9-4
CCGGCCAGCACCGTCTCGCCCACGCCGCCGCCGGCGATGATGCTCGCGCCCGCGCCCACGCCCGCGCCGATCGCGGTGCCCTTGTCGCGGCCCTTCTTGCCCTGGAGCAGGCAATAGCGCACATCGTCGCGGTCGCGCGGATCGGCCCGCGCCACCCGCGCCCGATCCTTGCTGTTCAGGCTTGCCGCCAGCACCGGGGTTGCGACCATCGTAACAGCGGCCACCGCCGCGATCATCCTGACCATCTTCATGTCCGTCACTCCTGATCGGTGCGAAACGAAGCAGGAGAGCGCCTTGTTCCGGCGCCCATCCTCCTTGTTCACAGCCCCATATAGGGGCCGTGACGGACCGCCGCCTATTGCGGTTAATCCCTATCCGGGCGCCATCAATCGATGCGCGAAATGAAGTCGGCGGCCGGGCGGCGCACCTTCTTCAGATTGACCAGCCAGTCGCCCTCGTCCGCGCGATAGCCCAGCGGCATCATCACCACCGAGCGCAGCCCGCGCGCCCGCAGGTCCAGTATCTCGTCCAGCGCGGCCGGGTCGAAGCCCTCCATCGGCGTCGCATCCACCTCTTCAAAGGCGGCGGCGGTCAGCGCGATGCCAAGGCCGACATAGGCCTGGCGCGCGGCATGCTCGAAATTGGTCTGGGCGTCGCGCTGCGGATAGGTGTTGAGCAGCATCTGGCGATAGGCTTCCCAACCCTCGTTGCGGAAACCGCGCTCGTCATTGACCAGGTCGAACATGCCGTTGATCCGGTCGGCGGTATAATTGTCCCAGGCGGCAAAGACGACCAGATGCGACGCATCGGTCACCTGCGCCTGGTCCCAGGCGATCGCCCGGATCTTCGCCCGCAATTCCTTGTTGGTGACGACGATCACCTCGAACTGCTGCAACCCGCTCGACGTCGGCGCCAGCCGCACCGCCTCCAGGATGCGCTCCACCTTGTCCTCGGCCACCAGCTTGTCCGGGTTCATCTTCTTGGTGGCATAGCGCCAGTTCAGACGGTCGATCAGCATGAGAAATCCTTATATTGCAACGGCGCCAGCCTAAGCCCCGCCCATGACGCTTCGATGTAGCGCCCACCGCCCCAGGAATAAAGATCTCACATTGAAACCAAATATTGTACCACCCATCCTTGGCCTATTCCGCCCTCGGGTAAGACGAGGATGACCTGAAAAGTGACCATTTTTGCTGCTGAATTTGTCGAGCGCGATTTCTGATTGCGGGCATGGTACGGCGCTGCAACATCTTGTGCGATGGCAACCGTAACAATCGTATTAGCGATATTCTTTGTAGCGTTTGGAAGCGCCATTTTCCTAACTCGCCGCTGGAATGCTGCCGTTAGCGTTCTTGACGGCTTGGGAGTTGGTGTGACTTGTTGGGGTTGGCATATTCGTTTGGTTCGCTAACAACCAGCACTACTTTTGCAGAAGTCTGTTGGGGTGTCTGATCAGGCTGCATCCTCAGTAAGGGCAGTGCTCTTGCGGTGAACGGCGGGCATTGGTGCAGCGTACTGCTGGCAAGGTGGGTTGTAGAAGCGGACCGACTCACCCGGCATGTGCAGGGCCCCGGCGGAGCGGTCAGCCGCCCTTGGGTTTCCTTGCGCCAACTGACCTGCCTCCACTTCGCGCGTTCGAGCATCGCGTGCGCAGCTATGAATTTGACGTCCGGCACAAGCCGCCTCCGAGGGCGACCGCGGCCTGCGACCGGGAAGATCAGCGGCACTTCGGCCGGATATACCTTCTGGTGTCTGGGAATGCCGGCAACTCAGCAAGGGGCAAGTGTACTCAGCGCCTGCCGGAACGGAGCCGATAGCTCATAACCGGCGTCGGCCAACACACATCCGAAGCGCACGCCGGCAGCAACGATGCGGTCGATCTCCTCGATCACGATCTCGGGCTCGGTGCGATATTTGTGCAATGCAGCAGGTACGTCCGACTTGTCCATGCGCGCGGCATCTCTCGTCCAGCTTTCCGGCAGGAGCAGCCGCAAACTCAGCATGAATGGAACTTCGCTCGAAGCCAGCGTCTGACAGTTGGCATTCTTGCCGAGCGGCATGGCCTATTGCGGCGCAACGCCAACCGAGGCCTTGCCCTTGTTGGGCAAAGCGGTGTCGTCAATGATTACCCAGGCTCCATCGCCACCGACCAATTCATCCGCCTGGCTCCACAAGGTCGCTTCCAACGGGCACTGCCCTACAGACCAGCCCGATGAAATAATGAAGCCGGTCATAAGGGATCGCGTCCGAGCGAGCTACCATGTGCTGGGAGCTCTTGCGATCACCGGGCCCGATCAGACCGGCGATATAGGCTAGGCACATTCGACGCCGCGTCTTGTTACCCACGACTTCCTGATAAGGGGTGAGCCAACGCGCAACATCCGCTTGAAAAGCCACGCCCATCGTAGCCTCTGTCAAAGCTGTGGGGCCATGAATCACGCAATCAGCGCAATAGGAATCCCAAAAATCCGATTTCTGCCAAAGTAGTGCTAATCAGGCAGTCAAACGCTTGCAGCAAACGATCGCCAGCGCCTTAAACCCTGATCCCCGCCAGCCACTCGCCAATCATCGCCCGGCCCGCCGCCACCGCGCCCGGCCCATGATCGTCATGATCCTTCCGCAGCGCGACGCCGCATTGTCCGGCCACGTCCAGATCGGCCCAGAAATGGGTCAGCCAATCCTCGAAACGCGGATCCTCGCCCATTTCGGCGTGGAATTGCAGCGCCAGCAGATTGGCCCCGCGCCGGAAAGCCTGATGCGCATAGCGATCGGTCGATCCCAGCAACTCGACTTGATCAGGCAGGTCGAACGTGTCGCTATGCCAGTGCAGCACCGGCACCCCGTCGATATGGCGCAGCGGCGACCCCGCCCCCGCCGCATTCACGCTGACCGGCGCAAAGCCCAGTTCCATATGCCCACCCGGATAGACCCGCGCGCCGAGCGCCGCCGCGATCATCTGGCTGCCCAGGCACACGCCCAGCGTCGGCCGGTCCGCCGCCAGCCGCGCGGAAAGCTTGCCGATCTGCACCGGGATCCAAGGATGCACATCCTGTTCATAAACGCCCATCGGCCCGCCCATCATGATGAGCAGATCCGGTTCGGTCAGGTCGATATCGGCGAAATCGGGGCTGGCCACATCGATCCGCTCGATCTGATAGCCGGCCGCCTCGATCGGCTGGAGATAGCCTGCCGCACCCTCGCGCGGCACATGTCGGACGATCAACGCTCTTTTCATTACCTGCGATAGCTAGCCAGCCAAACCCGTCGACGCCAGCCCAGCCTTTCTTGGGGACAGAAAATTGCCGCTATCGGCTTGGCCCGGCCGCCCGGCCATGATTTAACCCAGCGCCATGATCCTAACCCGCATCGCTCGCCCTGTCCTGCTGGCCACTTTGCTCGCCGGCACCGCCCTTTCCGCCCAGACCAGCGAAGCGCCTTCCGCGCCGGTCGATGCGGTCGATCCCTTCATCGGCACCTCGGGTGAAGGCCATACCTTCCCCGGCGCCGTCGCCCCCTTCGGCATGGTCCAGCTTTCGCCCGACACCCATGTCGGCCCGGCACGCCAGACCTATAACTGGGCCGCCGGATACCGCCACGAAGACCCGGTGATCCGCGGCTTCTCCCACACCCATTTTTCCGGCGCGGGCCATAGCGACCTGGGCGATTTCCTGGTGATGCCGGTCAGCGGTGATACGGTCCCGCTGGAAGCTGGCGACGACAAGACGCCCGGCTTCCGCTCGCACAAGGCCGATGAAATCGCCTCGGCCGGCTATTATGCCGTCACCCTGACCGATCCGGGCGTGCGTGCGGAAATGACCGCCGGCCCCCGTGTCGGCGTCCACCGCTACGCCTTCCCCACCGGCAAGGCCGCGCATCTGCTACTCGACCTGCGCTCGATCATCTATGACTATCCCGGCAAGATCCTCTGGTCCTCGATCCGCATCCGCCCCGACGGCACGATTACCGGATCGCGCGAGGTGCGCGGCTGGGCCACGCCGCGGCGCATCTTCTTCGCCATCCGCTTTTCCGCGCCGCTGACCGGCCACCGCTTCGTCAGCACCGAGAAGGATATTCTCTACAAGGGCTTCAAGGGCCCCGGTCGCGGCCCCGAGACGCTGGATTCTCTCTCCGGCCGCGCGCTGGTGGCGCAGCTCGACTTCGGCACGCTGACGAAGCCGCTGGAGGCGAAGGTCGCGCTGTCGGGCGTGGACGAGGACGGCGCCATCGCCAACCTTGCCAGCGAACCAGGCGATTTCGACGCGATCCGCGCCAAGACCCGCACCGCCTGGAACGATGCGCTGGGCGCGGTGAAGATCGACGCGCCCAAGGCGATGCGCACCAATGTCTATACCGCCCTCTATCACAGCCTTATGGCGCCCAGCGTCTGGAGCGACGCCGATGGCCGCTGGCGCGGGCCGGACGATCAGGTCCATGCCGGAACCGGCTTCACCATGCATTCCACCTTCTCGCTGTGGGATACGTTCCGCGCCGAACATCCGCTGCTGACGCTGATCCAGCCCGAAGCGAAGAATGCCGATTTCGTGAACTCGCTGGTCGCGGGGCAAAAGACCAGCCCGTTCGGTATCCTTCCCGTCTGGCAGTTTGGCGGCAAGGAAACCTGGACGATGATCGGCTATCATGCCGTCCCGGTCATCGCCGACGCCTGCCTGAAAGGGATCAGGGGCATCGACTGCGCCGCCGCGCTGAAAGCCATGGTCGCCAGCGCTGACTATGCCCCCTATGGCGGCCTCGGCGACTATATGAAGCTCGGCTATGTCCCCATCGACCGCGAGCCCGAAGCCGCGTCCAAGACGGTCGAATATGCCTTTGACGACTGGACCATCGCCCGCCTCGCGCGCCAGCTGGGCGACAAGGCCACGGCAGAGCGCTTCGAGAAGCGCGCCCAATATTGGCGCAACAGCTTCGACGCCAAGACCGGCTTCCTGCGCGCGCGCAAGGCCGACGGCTCTTTCCGCACCCCCTTCGATCCGACCGCGATCAACTATGGCAGCGACTATACGGAAGGGAATGCCTGGCAATATAGCTGGTTCATGCCGCATGATCAGGGCGGTCTGTTCCGCCTGCTGGGCGGCGACGCGAAAGCCATCGCCAAGCTCGACGCCATGTTCGACTATGACAATAGCAAGATCGACTATAGCCATGCCGAGGATATATCCGGCCTGATCGGCCAATATATCCATGGCAACGAACCCAGCCACCATGTCGCCTATCTCTACAGCTATGCCGGCCAGCCCTGGCGCACGCAGGAGCGCCTGAAGCAGATCGTCGACAGCCAGTATAAGCCCACGCCCGAGGGCCTCGCCGGCAATGACGATCTGGGCCAGATGTCCGCCTGGCTGGTCTTCACCGCCTTGGGCTTCTATCCGGTGGCGCCGGGCAGCAACGAATATGTGATCGGCCGCCCCTTCGTCGACCGCGCCGACATGGCATTGTCAAACGGCCAGCGCTTCACCGTGATTGCCGATGGCCTGTCCGACGCCAATCGTTATGTCGGCCGGGTGACACTGAACGGCAAGCCGCTCGATCGCGGCTATATCACCGACGCGGAAATCCGCGCTGGCGGCGAACTGCGCTTCACCATGCAGGCCAGCCCCAACAAGACATGGGCGACCGGCGTAAAGGCCCACCCCTTCTCCATGACCGGCTATGGCAAGTGAGGGCGCGAGACCGGCATTATCTCTTCGTCTGCAGCCAGAACAAGCTGCGCAGCCCGACCGCCGAACAGATTTTCGCTGACCATCCCGGCATCGAAACCCTGTCGGCGGGCACCAACCATGATGCGGAAACGCCGCTGGACGATGAGATGCTGCGCTGTGCCGACACCATCTTCGTGATGGCAAAGGCCCATCGCAGCAAGATCCAGCAGCGTTTCCGCGGCGCGTAGGCGGCACAAGGATCGTCTGCCTCGAGATACCGGACGATTACGCCTTCATGGATGCGAACCTGATCGCCCTGCTCCACACCCGCATGGCCAGCTTCCTGCCACGCACACTTTCCGCCTGATCGCCCCAAGCGACGAAGAGGCTGACAGGAAAAGCTCTGAATGAAGGGAGCGAGGGGCCCAGCATAGCCCGCTTTGCCCTTCCGCTATCCCGACAAAGGCTGAGGTCTTGCACCTCCCACACGCGACTGCCTACAGAGGAAAAGGAGAAGACGGATTTGGGTGGGAAATAGAATGCCCGATAATCCTTCCCAAGCTTGCTTGGGGAGGAAGACCGCCAAAGGCGGCGGAGGGGCAAATAGATGAGGTCGCGCCACTGCCCCGCCCGTCAGCGCAACGATGATCCGCACGCGCCACGCACGATGCGGGCCACAATCACAGTACCAAAGTCACAGGGCCATATCCATGCCCAGCATCCGCGTCAGCAGCAGGGCCAGGCTGACGCGCTCAGCACCGCCCCTTCTCCGCCTTCCTGTCCTGTTCATAATGCCATCGGACGACAAAGAACATGCCCGCCCCCAGCACGGCAACCTTGAACAGGATGAAAACAACAGGAAGCCAGTCCATGATCTTGAACACGTCCCCGCCAACAAGAAACCATGTTCATCAGGATTGCCCCGACGGCAATCGAATGCCCCCTCGTATGTCGGGAACAGCGGGATGAACATGGGGCATTATGCCCGCCCCAGGCAGGCTCCGGCCATTCACTGTTGTCGATTTGGTCGATCGCCGCTTAGAAAAGCTGTCCTCGCCGTTCCATCATCCCGGACTTGATCCGGGATCCATTGCGCGCCTCCTCTCCATCCGCCGTCGCGCACAATGGATCCCCTGAGTTCACAAACGAAGTGCAACACCGCAGACAGGTTTTGCCATGTCAGGAGATTGACAGGTTTCGACCATTTTCGTCGTTCGCATGATCTCCCACTAATCCCGATTGCAGACGTTCTGGCAAAGCTGCAAATACGCTCGATGGAGCAGCCCATTCATGAGCCTAGATGCAACACATGCGGTCGCATTCTTGGGATAGATGCCGATCTCCTTTCCACGAACTGCGGAGGCGATTGCTGGGGATGTGTGGGCGAATTAGAGTCGGATGGATGGCCAGCCTCTGCGAAAAAGGTATCTGCCGAGGTGGCTTCTGGGCTTCGCAACCCTGATGGCTCAGCGAAGCCTCCGTCACGATAGGCCAGGCTTGACCATTTGTTGCCAGCGATGCGATTTGTCGCTTCGCTTGAAACTGGACGTTGAATGACGAGCGGGAATACGGCAGGCTTTTCGTCATGGGGTGGATCGCCAAACCGGGTTCTGCGGAAGACCGCCTAAATCAGTGACTAGTTCGGAAGAACTTAGCCCCGGTCTTTTTGGCATTCTCGGTTTTAGAGAGCGGATTGTTTTTCTGGCTGGCTGTTCGCAGGGCTGGCGCTTTCTAATGCTTTTGCCGCTCGCCTACGCCATTGGAGCTTTCATAACCGGCGTCGTGTTATGGAGGTCGAAAGCCCCTTCATCGGCTCTATAGATAGCGACATATTTTTTCGTAGGGCTGCCGGTAATCAAGATGGTTCTGAACAGCGGTATCATTAGCGAAGTGGTTGCATTTTTCTCCCAGCGACAATGCGTCATCACCCGTCTGAGTAGCCCCTAGTTTTCTAGACGCCTTCTGCTTTCAGAATCTGCTGCCGTTCGAACTGGTTGGGTGACAGCATCCCGTTCCTGATCTGCTTGCGCACCGGGTTGTAGAACATCTCGATG
>NZ_LUFI01000096.1:0-7359 GCF_005281675.1 Sphingobium sp. MP9-4
GACCGGGCAGGATCAGGCGAAGGGCGGACGTGGTGGCGGGCTGTCGGATCATCCATGGTCTCCTTGCTGTCATGACGACAATATGCGGGGGAAACGGGCGAACCGGCCGGATCGATCCGCAATCGGGTCGAACGGCGCTTGCCAGCGCCCGTCATTTCCGCACAATGAGCGGCAACAATATAGCATGTTCGGGACGCCGGGTCGTCCCATGCCGGGGGGCAAGTGAGAGCGAAATTCGTACGGGAGTCCGCCGATGTCCGGCGGCAGGCACTGATCGACGCAACGGCAAAATGTCTGGCGGAAAAGGGCGTGGCAGGCACCTCTGTCCGCGCCATCTGCGCCGCCGCGGGCGTGTCGTCCGGGCTGCTGACCCATTATTTCGAGGGTGTCGATGCGCTGATCCTGGCCACTTATCGCGATGTCGGGCAGCGCGTGTCCCAGGCCATGGACGATGCGATCATGGGCGCGGGCGATGATCCGCTGGACCGGCTGCGTGCCTTTCTCCAGGCCAATTTCCGTGAGCCCGTGCTGGACGCCGACCTGCTCGCCACCTGGATCGCCTTCTGGAGCCTGATCAAGTCCAACGCCGATGTCGCGGCCGCCCATGCCGACATCTATGCCGCATCGCGCGCGCAGCTGGAGGGGCTGGTCGCCGCCGCCGCGCCGGCCTTCTCCGCCGCGCAGGTACGGCTCAAGGCCATCGGCCTCACCGCGCTGGTCGACGGGCTGTGGCTGGAATATTGCCTGGATCCCACCAGTTTCAGCGCGGCGGAGGCGCAGCAGCTGGTCGAACGGGCCATGGGTCATGCCCTGCGGGATCAATGAGCTGTTCGATTAATCGGATAGTGTGTGATCGCTTTTATCTATCAACATGTCCGAGAAAACCAATTTCCCCCGAATCATCCGCTTCCCTAAACAGGCTTCGCAACAGCAACCCTAATCAAGGAACTGGATAGCCCATGGCTCTCATCAACACCCCCCTGCAGCCTTTCAAGGCAACCGCTTTCAAGGAAGGCAAGTTCGTCGACGTCACCGATGCCGACGTCAAGGGCAAGTGGGCCGTCTTCTTCTTCTACCCGGCCGACTTCACCTTCGTCTGCCCGACCGAGCTGGAAGACCTGGCCGACATCTACCCCACCCTGCAGGGCATGGGCGTGGAAGTTTACTCGGTGTCGACCGACACCCACTTCTGCCACAAGGCCTGGCACGACACCTCGCCGGCCATCGGCAAGATCAACTATTACATGCTGGGTGACCAGAACCACGACATCTCGAACCAGTTCGGCGTGCTGCGCGAAGGCGTTGGCCTGGCCGACCGCGGCACCTTCGTGCTCGATCCCGAAGGCGTGATCCAGCTGGTCGAAATCACCCCCGAGGGCGTGGGTCGCAACGCGGCCGAACTGCTGCGCAAGATCAAGGCGCTGCAGTACTGGACCAGCCATCCGGGCGAAGTCTGCCCCGCCAAGTGGGAAGAAGGCGCGGAAACCCTCGCCCCCTCGCTCGACCTCGTCGGCAAGATCTAAGCATCTTTAGGTGCTGAAAGGCCGCCGGGTTCGCCCAGATTGAGGGGACCCGGCGGACCTTCAAAAAGCTTTCTACAGACTTATCTCTATTTCAACGGGGCTTTTGGGTCGCACCAATTCCCCGGACGGGCCGTCGCGTCCTCCCGATCGGGACGGCCCGCCATTTTTTCCCACGGAGCCAGACAGACATGTTGGACGCAAATCTCAAGGGGCAGTTGAAAGCCTATCTGGCGAACATCACCCAGCCGATCGAGCTGGTGGCTTCGCTGGATGAAAGCGCGAAGTCGCGCGAAATGAACGAATTGCTGACCGAAATCGCCGAGCTTTCGGACAAGGTCAGCCTTGCCACCGGTTCGGACAAGCGCAAGCCCAGCTTCATGATCCGCCGCGTCGGCACCGATATCGGCGTCACCTTCGCCGGCCTGCCGATGGGCCATGAATTCACCTCGCTCGTGCTCGCCCTGCTGCAGGTCGGCGGTCATCCGTCCAAGGCCGCGCAGGATCTGATCCAGCAGGTGAAGGATCTGGACGGCGACTATGCGTTCGAAACCTATTTCTCGCTGTCGTGCCAGAACTGCCCCGACGTGGTGCAGGCGCTGAACCTGATGAGCGTCTTGAACCCCCGGATCAGCCATGTCGCGATCGACGGCGGCCTGTTCAAGGATGAGGTCGACGCCCGCAAGGTCATGGCCGTGCCCACCATCTTCCTCAACGGCGAACCCTTCGGCCAGGGCCGGATGGAGCTGGAGCAGATCGTCGCCAAGATCGACAGCGGCGCCGAGGCGAAGGCGGCGGAGAAGATTCGCAAGCAGGATCCCTTCGAGGTGCTGGTGGTCGGCGGCGGCCCCGCTGGCGCGGCTGCGGCCATCTATTCGGCACGCAAAGGCATTCGCACCGGCGTGGCGGCGGAACGCTTCGGCGGTCAGGTGCTCGACACCATGGACATCGAGAATTTCATCTCGGTCAGCCGCACCGAAGGCCCCAAGCTCGCCTCGGCGCTGGAGGCGCACGTCAAGGATTATGACGTCGAGATCATGAACCTGCAGAAGGCGGCGAAGCTGATCCCGGCCAAGACCGAAGGCGGCTATCATGAGGTCGTGCTGGAAAATGGCGCGTCGCTGAAGGGCCGCACCATCATCCTGTCGACCGGCGCCCGCTGGCGCCAGATGGGCGTGCCCGGCGAAGACGAATATCGCAACAAGGGCGTGGCTTACTGCCCGCACTGCGATGGTCCGCTGTTCAAGGGCAAGCGCGTGGCGGTGATCGGCGGCGGCAATAGCGGCGTCGAAGCGGCGATCGACCTGGCCGGCATCGTCGCCCATGTCACCCTGATCGAGTTTGACAGCCAGCTGCGCGCCGACGCGGTGCTGCAGCGCAAGCTCGCCAGCCTGCCCAACGTCAAGATCATCACCTCGGCCCTGACCACCAGGGTGAACGGCAATGGCGAGCGGGTGAGTGGCCTCAGCTACAAGGACCGCAACAGCGGCACCGAGCATGATGTCGAGCTGGAAGGCATTTTCGTCCAGATCGGCCTGGTCCCGAACACCGAATGGCTCAAGGACACGATCGCCCTCTCGCCCCGTGGCGAGATCGAGATCGACGCGCGCGGCGAAACCAGCCAGCCCGGCATCTTCGCTGCCGGCGACTGCACCACCGTGCCCTACAAGCAGATCGTCATCGCGATGGGGGCAGGGTCAACCGCAGCCCTGTCGGCCTTCGACTATCTGATCCGCCTGCCCACTGCCGAGGAAGCGGCCGAGGCAGCCTGAAAAATGCCCGCCTGAACCAGTTCCCCCCTTCTGGTTTTCAGGCCAGCGAAGGCCGGTCCGTTCCCCTGACGGACCGGCCTTTTTCCTATTCTCTCGTCCGAAATGCGCGACCGCTCAGCTTTCGATCAGGTCGAGATAAGCGACGACATCATTGTCGGTGGCGAGGAACAGACCGTCCTGCACGTCCTGCGGCTGCTGCTCGGCGACGCGCAGGGCTTCGCTCAGGGGGCCGTACAGGATCGTCATCGCCGCACCGTCGTCGCCCAGATGATAGAGGCGGACGGTCGCGCTGTCATAGGTGGTGCGCATCGCCCTTCCCTATCAGATCGGCGCGGCAAAGTCAGCGCCGGTCCTTCACCTTCATGCTCGGGGCAAGCTGGTTCTGGCCGATACGGACGACATCGTCGGTAAAATTGGCGACGAAGGTCGAGCCGCGCGCAAGGCCCGGCACGAAGCCGGCCTTGTTCCCTTCGATCACCAGGGCGCTGCTGTCCTGCTCGCGGCCCTCTGGCGCAATGGTGATGAAGGCCGACCAATTATCCTTGTCCTTGCCCTGCACCATGTCGTTGCCGACGATCTGGCCACTGGCGCCGTTACTGAGGTCGATCATGTAATTGGTGAGATGGCCGCCGCTGTCGTCAAAGCTGTTGTCGCGGATATCGACCTGCGCGGCGCGGCTCTTGAGATAATGGCCGCCATCGCCCTGGTCGAAGCGCGAACGGGTGACGCTAAGGCGCGCGACCCGGCCGATATAGATGCCATGGGCGCAGTCGAGATCGCGGTCGCACCGGCCCAGATGGCGGAAAGTCGACTTGTCGATCTGGACCGTGGCACCGCGATCCTCGCCGGTCAGAATGCCTTCCTCGCTGTTGCGGAACAGGCTGTTGCTGACGGAAAGATTGCCTTTTTCGAGGCGGATGCCCGATCCATTGCCGTCAGGCACGCGCAGATTCTGGAAGATCAGGCCGTCGACCATGGTGGTGCGGCCGCGCAGCACCAGAGCTGCCTTTTCCTCACAAACCACCCCGTCGAAAATCGCACTGCCCGGCGTTGCCGCCTTGATCGTCACCTCGCCGCCATTCTGCACGGCGCATTGGCGATAGGTGCCCGGCGCGACGATGATCGTGCCCTTGCCATCGCCGATCGCGCCGATCGCATCGGCAAGCGAGACAAAGCCCCGGCCATTTTCGGCAAGGGTGAACGGGGCCGGCGCACTCTGGGCAAAGGCCGACGCGGTGATGGCTGCGGACACCAGCAGCAGGGTCAAGAAGATGCGCATGGCATCAAGGCTAGGCGCCGACCGCATCATAGCCAAGCCCCATAGTAAACCTGAAAGCACATGCCCCACTTTGGGGCAGGATTATTGCCAAGACGTTTACAGGGGTCCGGCGCCCCGAAAAGGCCGTTCGCCTTTCACCTGACCGTCGGCGAAGCGGCAGACCGCAACGCAATGACATCCTGATCGAACGCACCGCACGCCCGCCCGTCGCTTCCGCTTGCAGAACAGGAGATTGAGGCCGGCATATCTGACCGGTTGGCTGCCGTGATCGCTGTGGTGGACAAGTCCCCCAAGGCAATATGAACCGCCTTGTTGCGGACCATGCCCTAATCGCGGACCTTACCCCGGATCGCATCGAAGAAAGCCAGCGGATCAGCTGGGTCCAGCGGGCGCTGTTGCCAGATTGAGACTTCCTCCAGCACCGCGTTGGTGATCGTGCTGATCAGGTCGAGGGATGCGTCGATCCCGTACAGTTCACGCAGATGACCGGTGATCTCTCTCGTACTCATTCCAGGCGCGTACATCGATATGATCTTGTCATCGAAGCCAGGGAAACAGCGCTGGCATTTAGCAATCAGCTGCGGGGCGAAACTGCCCGTCCGATCGCGTGCTACTTCCATCTCGATCCGCCGCCCGTCAGTCGTCACTGTCTTGCGGCAATAGCCGTTTGGGGTGTTGCCCCTTTGTTCGTCCTGGCCAAGATGGTGATCCATCTCCGCATTGAGCGCCCGTTCGGCAAACGCCTTCTTCTGGGAATCGAGCCGGCCGCCTTGGCTTAGCGCAGCCGCGGCATCAGTGTCAGCTAGGCCGGATCGCCATTCAGGATTCACAAACGGCGTGATGTCTGATTCATGTGGCTCCGTGTTGAGGCGCGGAGCGGATGGATGGGGATCAAGCGATATGAGCTAACCGAGGCGCAGTGGGCGAGGATAGCCCTTTTGCTGCCCGGTAAGGCCGGCGATCCGGGCCGAACGGGATCGGATAACCGATTGTTCGTGAACGGATGTTTGTGGATTTTACGCTCAGGCGCACACTGGTGCGATCTGCCGGAACGCTACACCCGTTGGAAGACAGTTCATCGGCGTTTCAGCCGGTGGTGCCATGCTGGTGTATGGGAGCGAGCAGGGCCCGGAGTGTTCTGGCGGTGGTTGTAGCCTTGCGGTCTTTCATTTTGACGACGAGCGTCAGGCAGGATTGCCGCTCATGGGCGACTAGGATGGCTTGTCCATAGGTTGCAAAGAGCATGGCGTCGGCTTCCCAATGGCCTGGCGTGCATCGGTCGTCGGCCTCGCCGGGGCGCTCGCAGAGCGGTTTTCTGCCAGTAATGAAGTTTGCCGGCGAGCCGCCCGGCTTTCGGCGCCAGCCGCGTTTGGACTTGCCGCGCGCAAGGTAGAGGCGCCAGCTGAAGTCCTGGGTTCGCCGTATCTGGGCATAGACGAAGCGATAGATGCGCTCATGACTGACGACGGCGTGACGGGCATCATGTGTCATGCGCCCGACGATCTGTTCGGGTGATCATCCCCGCCGCCATTCGGTCGAGCACGGCTTCGCGTAGCGCGTGATCGCGCTCAAGCCGGGAGCCCGACCACCGTCGTGCCGCTGCCCGTTCCTGCGCATGGACGGGGCGATAGCCGATCGTGTGGCCGCTGTTGTGCTTCAGTTCCCGAGAGATCGTCGATGCCGAGCGATCCAGAGCTGCAGCGATTTGCCGGATCGATTGCCCGTCTTCATGAAGACGGGCAATCGAACACCGTTCCTCAAGCGTAAGCTGGTAATATCCTGACATGGCAACACCTGTCTGCGGTGTTGCACTTCGCTTGTGAACTCAGGGGATCCATTCGGCACTACGCCCGAGAGCGAGCGCAGAATGGATCCCGGATCAAGTCCGGGATGACGAAGATGGAGAGGCCAGCATTTGCGCGTCAGCCGTCAAAACCCGACATCGTCAGGCAAGCGCAGCAAAGCCCTGTCCGTCTCGCCTAATCTCTGATCTACCCTGAGCGAAGCACCAGCACCGCCCCCTTCTCTCGCCCCGGCCGGAGCCCGCCACGGTCGGTGCCCCATGTGTCACCTCCCTGTCGCGTCGGCATGACCCAACCGGCGCGTCGGCCCGACGCTGTCCTGACCCAGTTGACGCGCGACTGGCGCGCCATGGGCGCGTGGCGAGCGCGTATCCAGTGCAAACAGCCCGAAATGCCACACGACACTGTGAACTTCGCCCCTGTCGCGTCGGCATGCCCCTTGCCGATCCCGCTTTATCGGCAATAACCTTCCTCGCCCGGCTTCACGATCAGGCAGTCCTGCTTGTCGGCGAGATATTTGAAGCCCGTCTCCGCCCCCGTGCCGGGCCGGATGGCGAGATCGCGGCCATCGCGCACGAAACGGATCGTCGCGCCATCGGCCAGGCCGCTATAGGTCGCCTCCCGGTCGAGATTATCCTTGTTGGCCAGCGCATAATGGCCCGGCTTGCCGTCGGGTGCGGGCTGGATGTCGAGGAACAGCCCTTCCGGCCCGGTCCAGCGCCCGACCCATTCGTCGGTAGGCAGCGCCGCACCTACATTGTCCGGGGCCGCGACAGAGTCCGTATCCTCGATCGCCTCGGCATGGGCCGGCACGCTCGCATTGTTCGCCACCGCTTCATTGTCCACGCCCTTGGCGCAGCCACCCAGCAGCAATAGCGCGCCCAGACCGGGCAGGATCAGGCGAAGGGCGGACGTGGTGGCGGGCTGTCGGATCATCCATGGTCTCCTTGCTGTCATGACGACAATATGCGGGGGAAACGGGCGAA
>NZ_LUFI01000097.1:0-7119 GCF_005281675.1 Sphingobium sp. MP9-4
CGGAGCGCCCGCCGGAGCCCCTGCCGGTGCGGCGGCCCGTGCCAGCAGCGCCTCGGCACTGACCGGAACGTCGGCAATGGTGCGGTCGGCCGCGCCCAGCGGCGGGATCGCCTTGCCACCCACGGTCACGTCCAGCGCCTGCGGGCGACCGGTCAGGATCGTCGGATTGCGCGCGCCGGCCGGCAGGGTGAAGCTCTCGCCCTTCTTCAGCAGCCCGTCCTTCAGCCGCTCGCCCGCCTCGTCGACAATGCGCATCCACACATCGTCATTGGCGGTGAACACCACCGGCCCGGTCACGGGCGCCGCAATCGGCGCCTGCACGCCGGCCTTGGGCGCGGCAGCGGGCTTTTCTGCCTGCTGCTCGGCGATTTCCTCGCCGGTCGGCGGGGTCAGCAACTGGGTGCGCCAGATGGTGAAGCCGGCAATCACGATGATGCCGATCACCGCCGCGGTCCAGGCCAGGGTGCGCGACGGCACCCGCGCCGGATCGGCCGGCTCGAACGCTTCGTAGCGGGTCGCCCGCATGTCGGAATTATGCACGGCATTGCGCACGTCGGCGGCGATCGCCACCTCGTCCAGATCGATCGCGCGGGCATAGGCGCGGGCGAAACCCACCGCATAGGGAATGCCCGGCAAGGCGCCATAATCGTCCCGCTCGATCGCCTCCAGCTGGCGCTGGGCGATGCGGGTCCGGGTGGCGATATCCTGCACCGACAGCCCCTGCGCCTCGCGCGCGGCGCGCAACTTGGCGCCGGGGGTGCTGGGCTGCGCTGCCGTCGCGTCGTCCGCGACGGGTTCGAATTCGGGTTCGTCTGCCATGCTGCTCCGCGACCTTGATTGGCGGCCTTGTCTCATTGCGGGACGGCGCTTGTCAACGCCGGGGCGGTGTCTTTTCAGGCCAGCTCGATGTTCCGCTGCTCGGCCCAGCTGGTCAGTTGCGCGCGCAGATCGCTTGCCCCGCTGTCCAACAGATCGCGCATCAGCGCCTGCAATTCGGCCGCATCGATCGCGCGGATCATCGCCTTGACCGGCCCGACCGACGCCGGCGTGATCGACAGCCGCCGCACGCCCAGGCCAATCAGCGCCATCGCCTCCAGCGTGCGTCCGCCCATTTCGCCACAGACGCCGACCGGCACCTTGTAGATCTCGCAGATCCGCACCACCCGATCCAGGAAACGCAGGATCGCCAGGCTCAGCCAGTCATAACGCTCCGCCAGCTTGGGATGGGCGCGGTCGGCGGCGAACAGGAACTGGGTCAGGTCGTTGGTGCCGATCGACAGGAAATCGAGCTGCGGCAACAGCAGGTCCAGCACCTCGGCCAGCGCCGGCACCTCCAGCATCGCGCCATAGCGCACCGCCACCGGCAGCTTCTTCTTCTGCCCGATCAGCCATTGCCGCTGATGCTCGACCAGCGTGCGCGCCTCCTCGAACTCCCAGGGTTCCGACACCATCGGGAACATGATGTTCAGCACCTTGCCCGCGCTCGCCTCCAGCAATGCGCGCGCCTGCGCCTTCATCAGGCCGTCGCGGTCCAGCGCCAGCCGGATCGCGCGCCAGCCCATCGCCGGATTATCCTCATGCTCGTCATCCTCGCGCGTCATGTAAGGCAGCGCCTTGTCACCGCCGATGTCGACAGTGCGGAAGATGACGGGCCGGTCGCCGGCCGCGTCCAACACATCCTTGTAGAGCCGCTGCTGCTTCTCGCGCTGCGGCAGCGTCGCCGAGACCAGGAACTGGAATTCGGTGCGGAACAGGCCGATGCCGTCGGCGCCGACCATGTCCAGCGCCTGCGCATCCTCGCGCAGGCCGGCATTGACCATCAGCTCGATCCGCGCCCCATCCTGCGTCACCGACGGCAGGTCGCGCAGCGCGGCAAATTCCGCCCGCCGCTTCTGGGTGATGTGCAGCTTGGTCTCGAACGCCTCCTCCATGTCGGGCGTCGGCCGGATCAGCAGCGCATTTTCGGCGACATCCATCAGGATCAGGTCGCCTTCATTGACCCGGTGGCGAATGTCGCGCACCCGGCCCAGCACCGGCACGCCCATGGCGCGGGCGACGATGGTGACATGGGCGGTCAGCGACCCTTCCTCCAGGATCACGCCCTTCAGCCGCCGCCGGTCATATTCCAGCAGCTCCGCCGGCCCCAGGTTGCGTGCGATCAGGATCGCGTCCTGCCGCAGCCCCAGTTGCGCCGCCGTGCCCAATTGCCCGGACACGATGCGCAGCAGCCGGTTGGCCATGTCCTCCAGATCGTGCATCCGGTCCTGCAGCAGCGGATCGTCGATCTGGCGCATCCGCATCCGGGTGCGCTGCTGCACCCGCTCGATTGCAGCCTCGGCGGTCAGGCCGCTGTCGATCGCCTCGTTGATGCGGCGGATCCAGCCCTCGTCATAGGCGAACATCTTGTAGGTTTCGAGCACCTCCTGATGCTCGCCCTCGGTCCCGAAATCGGCCGTGCCGGTCATCCGGTCGATCTGTTCGCGCATCTTGGCAAAGGCGGAAATGACCCGCTGCCGCTCCGCTTCCGTATCCTCGGCGACGGTATGCTCGATATGGACGCGCGGCTGGTGGAAGACGACATGGCCCCGCGCCATGCCCATCACCAGCTGCAGGCCGGTCATGATGTTCGATCCGGTTTCCTGCACCCGCGCATCGGTCGGGCCGTCATCGGCCAGTTCGGCATTGGCGATCAGCTCGGACAGCACCATGGCGACCGTCTGCAGCGCCTCGATCTCGACCTCTTCATATTTGCGCGGCTCGACATGCTGCACGCACAGCACGCCCAGCGCGCGCTCGCGCCGCACGATCGGCACGCCGGCAAAGCTGTGGAACAGCTCCTCGCCGGTTTCCGGGCGATAGGAAAAGTCGGGATGGGCGGCGGCCTCGTCCAGATTCAGCGGCTCGACATTGGTGGCGATCAGCCCGACCAGACCCTCGCCCTTGGCCATGCGGGTGACATGCACCGCCTCCTGCTTCAGGCCGCGGGTCGCGAACAGTTCCAGCACGCCCTCGCGCACCAGATAGATGGAGCAGACCTCGCTCGACAGCGATTCGCCGATGATCTCCACCACCTTGTTCAGCTTGGCCTGCGCGCTGGTGCGCGCCGCCATTACCTCCTGCAGGCGGACGAGGATCTGGCGGGCGGCGGCGGCGGGCGTACTGGGCATGGCAAATCGCTAACAGATGGATGGCTTTCTTTCCAAGCGCTTTCCTCGCGATATGTTCATGAACCCCGCAGAAAAGCACGATTGTTACGCATCGCTGATAAGCTAGGTCATCTTCCTCATTTGCGTGGCGGATACATGCTGTACATTCGTCTAACGCCGCAAAGGCAGCATCAAGCATGTCTGGGAGTCAGGGATCATGGAAACGACCACGCCAACGGAGTTTGAACAGGAGCTTCTGGACCGCGGCTATTCGCGCCGCCAGCTGGCCAAGGTGACCGCGCTGCTCGGCGCCGGCGCCGTTGCGATGCGCACCGTCGGTGCCGCCGCACAGCAGGCCGCCAAGCCGGTCGAAGGCGCGGTCCGCATCGGCGCCAACGAATGCTGGACCGGCCCCTTCCCGGTCGCCGCCGAAGCCGCCTTCAAGCTGGTGACCGAAGGCAATCGCTACGAACCCGACAATGAGCATGAGAAGCTGTTCGCCGCGGTCGCGCAGGTGGAGGGCATTCCGGCCGACCGCATCGTTGCCTGGCCCGGCTCGTCCGATCCGCTGAGCCGCGTCGCCGTTGCCTTCGCCTCGCCGACCAAGGGCATCGTCACCGCCGACCCGACCTATGAAGCGATCTGGCGCACCGGCGCCTGGCTCGGCGCCAAGGTGACGAAGGTGCCGCTGACCAAGGACAATGCCCATGACGTGAAGGCGATGCTGGCGGCCGATCCCAATGCCGGCGTCTATTATATCTGCTCGCCCAACAACCCGACCGGCACGATCACGCCGATCGCCGACATCGAATGGCTGGCCGCCAACAAGCCCAAGGATTCGGTGCTGGTGGTCGACGAAGCCTATATCCACTGGACCGATACGCCGCGCGCCGCCAAGCTCGCCGCCACCCGCGACGACGTGCTGGTGCTGCGCACCTTCTCGAAGCTGTTCGGCATGGCCGGCATGCGCCTCGGCCTCACCTTCGCCGCGCCCTCGCTGATGGAAAAGATGATGCGCTATGACGGTGGCCAGGTCACCGCCATGCTGCCGATGACGGCCGTCGCCTGCGGCACCGTCTCGGTCGCCCAGGCCGATCTCATCAAGGCGCGCCAGGCCGAAATGGCGGCCAACCGTGACAAGGCGATCGCCCATTTGACCAAGAAGGGGATCAAGGTGCTGCCGGGCAGCATGGCGAACATGTTCATGGTCGACTGGGGAAAGCCCGCCAAGGACATGCAGGCCGCCCTGCTGACGCAGAAGGTGCAGATCGGCCGCAACTGGCCGATCTGGCCCAATGTCTCGCGCATCTCGGTCGGCTCTGCCAGCGAGATGGACGCCTTCTGCAAGGCTGTGGACGCGGTCTGGAAGGCCTGATCTGACCTGACCTTACCAAAAAGGGGCTGCGGCACGCAAAATAAAGCGTGCCGCAGCCCCTTTTGCATTGCGGAAATTGTTTCCGCCTTCGTTTCTCCAGACGAAATCCAAGGCATTTCGCAGGAAAACAAGGGGACAATCGGCATGACCATGATGTTGGACAAGGAAGCGCGGGAAGACCTGATCGAGCGCGGCTATTCGCGCCGCCAGCTTGCCAAGGTTGCCGCCCTGATCGGCGCTGGCGCCGCGATGCACGAAATGCTGGCCGCGCCCGCCTTCGCGCAGCAGCAGGCCGCCCGCGGCATCAAGGGCGCGGTGCGCATCGGCTCGAACGAATGCTGGACCGGCCCCTTCCCCTCGGGCGTCGACGCCATCGCCAAGGCCGGCGCCGTCGGCAACTGGTATGACCCCGACAATTATCGCGGCGACCTGGTCTCGACCATCGCCAAGGTGGAGGGCATTCCCGAAGCCCAGGTGATGCTGTGGCCCGGCTCGGGTGGCCCGCTGGTCTCGACCGTCGCGGCCTATTGCTCGCCGACCAAGGGCCTGGTCACCGCCGACCCGACCTTCGAATCCGCCTGGCGCACCGCCGATTACCTCAAGGCGCCGATCGCCAAGGCACCCCAGGCCGTCGGCAAGGGCCATGACGTCAAGGCCATGCTGGCCGCCAACCCGAACGCCGGCCTCTATTATATCTGCACACCCAACAACCCGACCGGCACGATCACGCCGATCGCCGACATCAAGTGGCTGCTCGACAACAAGCCGGCCGATTCCATGCTGCTGGTAGACGAAGCCTATATCCACTTCTCGGACGCACCCAGCGCCGCTTCGCTGATCGGCAACCGCAAGGACATCATCGTCATGCGGACCTTCTCGAAGCTGTTCGGCATGGCCGGCATCCGCCTCGGCCTCACCTTCGCCGATCCCGAAGTGCAGAAGCGCCTGATGCTGTTCGGCCCGTCGGCCGGCGGCCTGTCGATCACCGCCATGGCCTGCGGCAACGCCGTCTATCCCGAAGCCGCGCTCATCAAGGCGCGCCGCGACGAGATGATCGCCGCCCGCGACCAGACCATCGCCTGGCTCACCAAGAAGGGCATCGAAGTCCAGCCCGGCAGCGAAGCCAACATGTTCATGGTCAACTGGAAGAAGCCGGCCAAGGAAATGCAGGCCGCCCTGCTCGCCTCGCCGGAAAAGGTGCAGATCGGCCGCAACTGGCCGATCTGGCCCAATGTCTCGCGCGTCACCGTCGGTTCGGCCGAAGACATGACGAAATTCTGTGCGGCTGTGGACAAGGTCTACAAGGCCTGAGCCACGGCATCCCATAGCAAAGCCGTCACGAAGGAGGGGCGTTCGGACAACCGGGCGCCCCTTTTCATATCAGGGCGCATCGCCTTCCTGACTGTCGAGCGCCTTGCGATCCTCATGCGACACGAACTCGCAGGTCAGCAATGTCCGCCCCGCCAGGGCAGGCCCCTGCCGCGCAACGACGGAAATCAACCCCATCTCGCGCATGTCCTGCGCCCCATCGTCCAGTTGCCGCGCAAAGCCCAGGCTCGACGCGCCGAACAGGCGGCTCTTTTCCCTGGCAAGCCCATAACGGGCGGCCGCGGCCTCCGCGACCTCGCCATCCAGCAGCACGCCGACCGACATGCCGGCAAAGACCACCGCCCGCGCCACAAAGCCGTCCCGCTCGATCGGCGTGGGCAGCGTATAGATCGCCGCCCCCAACATCGATGTATCTGCTTTGGCGACCTTTTCGGCGGCTTCATACAGGGCGGTCGCGCTGTCGGTCGAATAGGGCGGCTGGCACAGCGCCGCGCCGAAAAAGTCCGGTGCCTCCTGCGCTGCGGCGGGCGTCCCCAGCAGGACGCCGATCGGCGCCACCATCCGGGCAAGGAAAGAGATTTTGCTCATCCGCGCCAGATGCGCATTTTATGACCGGTTTTCAATCAGGTTGAAGGGACGCCGATTCAGCAGGTGCCCCTTCCCAATTCACAATAGCTTCCGCACCGACAGCATCAGCGTCCGCCCCTCGGGATCGAGATAGGCGGGCTGATAGGCGACCGGCGTCGCACCCGTGCCATCGGTCACCTTCTGACGCCGGTTCAGCAGATTTCCGACGGTGAAGCTCACCCGCATGCCCCGCGCCCAGTCCTGGCCGCGGAACCGGTTGGCCATGTTGGCGAACAGCCGCAGGTCGAACGTCACCAGCTGGCCAAAGCGCAGGTCGCCACCCGACGCCGTCTGGTCCCCGGTCACATGCGACGCACTCTGCCAGTTGCCGTCCAGCCGGATGCCGACGCCATTGTCGATCACGCCACTGCTCAGCTGCACCTTGTGGCGCGGCTGCGGACTCCCGCCCAGCGTGCCACCATTCAGCAAATCGACCCATGGCCCACCCTCGCTCAGCAGCACCGCGTCGCGCAGCATGATGCTGTGATAGAGCGAGAGTTGCAGCCGCGCGCCATTGTCGCTGCCGCCGCCGAACGGACCACCACCGGGCGGACCGAAGCCGCCCCGTCCGCCCGGCCCACCGGGACCGCCCGGACCACCAGGTCCACCGCCGGGCGGCGGGCCATCGGGCGGCCCCATGCC
>NZ_LUFI01000098.1:0-6906 GCF_005281675.1 Sphingobium sp. MP9-4
CATGGCGTTGCGGTCCTTGCGTCCCTTGCCCTGCTCGACGCGGATCATCATCCGGGTGCTGTCGATGTCATCGACCTTGAGGTGGGCAACCTCCGAAACCCGCAGGCCCGCGCCATAGGCCACGCTGAGGGCCGCCTTGTACTTGATGCCTGGCGCAGCCTCGAGCAGCCGCGCTGTCTCCTCGACGCTCAAGACCACACGCAGCTTGGGTGTGAAGCGAACGACGACCAGCGCTAGGGCCATCTCCGGCCGCCTGAGGGTTATCCCGAAGAAGAACCGCAGTGCCGATACCGCGCCATTGATCGTGGCTGGACCAACGGCGCGCTCGTGCTGGTCAACCTGATAACGCCGCAGGTCTTCCACCGTGGCCGTGTCCGGGGGGCGGCCGAGAAACGCGGCGAAGTTCCGGACATGTCGGATATAGTCATTCTGCGTGTGCGCCCCGAAGCCACGCATCGTCATGTCCTGCAGCATCCGCTCACGCAGCGAATGGGTCGGGGCAGCAGTCGTGATAGCATCCATGGTAAGTTCCTCTCCGTTGAAGGAACTCCACCGTCGGCGGGCGCCGCCGCACCGCCGAAAGCCTCACAAATACTACGCTACGTCACCCCAAGCGACCCTCCCGCGGAGCGGGTTCGTGCTTTGGTCGGCACGAGCCCACAGCATGTCTTGCGCATCCACGTCGGCAAGCGTTCTGCAAATGGCCAATGTGGCCATAGGAGAACGATCATGGAGATGCCTGAAACAGAACTCAACGCCACCAAGCGCCCGGTCTGGAATGCCGGAAGGACCGTGGGTGCAAAGCGTGCCCTGAAACCGAAACAGATCTGGGAAATCCGCTTCTACCTCAACCAGCGCCGCCGCCTACGAGACCGAGCGCTGTTCGATCTGGCGATCGACAGCAAGCTTCGGGGCTGCGACTTGGTGCAAATGAAGATCGGCGACCTTGTCAGCGGCGGACAGATCCGAACGCGGGCAATCGTCATGCAGCAGAAAACAGGCCGGCCGGTTCAATTCGAACTTCTGCCAGATGCTCGGGCCAGCTTGCTGGCATGGCTCGAACGCCGAGGCGGCACGGTAGACGACTATGTTTTCCCAAGCCGGGTTGATCACAATGGGCACCTGAGCACACGGCAGTATGCTCGGCTGGTCGACGAATGGGTGACAGGTGTCGGCCTGATGCGGAGCGAGTATGGCACGCACTCACTTCGCCGAACGAAGGCATCGATCATCTACAGGGCCACTGGCAACCTTCGTGCCGTCCAGATTCTTCTTGGTCACAGCAAGATCGAGAATACGGTGCGCTATCTCGGGATCGACGTGGAGGACGCGCTTGCCCTTGCAGAAAACACGGAGATCTGAAGCCTTGGGTGCCGTGTCCGGCAGTGAGCCGGATACGGCACCTGGGACATTTCTGCCACTTCAGAGCGATTGGTCGAACGGCTGCTCTAACCAGGACCGGACATTCAGCAGTTGCCTGACCGGCTGCGCAGATTGACAGAAATTCGGCCGGGAGCGGACAGGCCGCTTTTAGACAGCGGAGTTCAAATCCGGTCGATTAATCGCAGAGCGTTTGAGAGCCTGTCTTGAATCTCATGCGTAACGAGCGATGCGCCTGATGAGGACGACGGCGGCAGCTGCATATAGAAGTGCAGTTGCGGATTTGATGGTTCGCTCGAAGTCCTTTGCCAAGCGTCGATTTCGATTGAGCCATGCGAAGGTTCGTTCAACCACCCATCGTCTGGGATGGACGACGAACCCGGTCTGGTCGGCGAATTTCCGAACGATCTCTATCGTGATGGATGTGGCTTCCCGGACGCGATCGCTGTTGTAGGCGCTGTCGGCATAGGCATGCTCGACCAAGGGGTGCCGCTGGCGTGACTGCCTGAGCAAAGGCACTGCGCCGTCTCGGTCCTGCACGTCAGCGCCATGGACCAGCAGTTCGAGTGCACGACCATCGGTATCGACCATGGCGTGGCGTTTACGGCCCATGATCTTTTTCCCTGCGTCATAGCCGCGCGGTCCACCCGCTTCAGTGGTCTTCACGCTCTGGCTGTCGATGGCCGCCGCTGACGGCATCGGTTCTCGCCCCGTTCGGACACGGTCGATCTGGACAAGATGGTGGTTGAGACTTTCGAATGTCCCATCGTCACGCAGAGCGCAGAACCAGCGATAGACCGTGCGCCATGGCGGAAAGCTGTCGGGCAAAAGCCGCCAAGGACAACCTGCCCGCAGCAAATAGAAAATGGCCTCGATAATCTCTCGCATCGGCCAACGCCGTCGCCGTCCGCATTGGCACGGCGCGGGCAAATACGGCTCAATTAAACGCCATTCTGCATCGGTAAGATCGCTTTCATAGCGAAGCTGTGCGCGGCTATGATGCGCGCGGGCGGTCGGGTTCCACATGATGGTTTCCAAAGTTGGTGTCGCAACCCCTCGGAATCATATCGAAACCCGGCCGTCCACCGTTACGTCAGCGTTCTGACACAGCCTCTGAGGCGATCCAATACAACCATCGTGACGGTGACAAAAATCCAGTTGCGGCTCAACCCGATTGAGCGGACATCGGCTCAATCAGCTTGTTCAGCAGCAAAGAGCCAGTGTGGCCATTGGTGAACTAAACCTTTCACACGAATTTAAGACATTTAGATCTTTGGCTTAGGCGAGTAAGGGACGGCGTCGGTTTTACAAAGGCGCTCGATGCTGAAATAACCGTTACCGCGCTGATCCGGACCGAACGTCCTCGATCGATGGAAAGGAGCCTCGCGAACTTGTCGAATCTGCGGACCAAGCTAGCGGATTGGCTCATCTCGTCGGCGAAATGGCTGGAAAAGCGACCGGACGAGGAAAACCGCGAACCCAGGTTCGTGGATTTGGCTCCCACCGACCAGGCGGACGAGGCAGGCGTCTATTCCGCCGCACTGACCGAGGCCACCGACAACCCTCGTGTCATGAACATCGCCCTCACTGGTCCCTACGGGTCCGGCAAGAGCAGCATCATCCAATCGTTCCTTAAGAAATACGATCGGGACGTCCTCCAGATCTCCCTCGCCGCGTTCCTGCCCGACGCCGCCTCCACCGCTGGCAACGAAGGCCAGCAGGGCACTGAGCGGAGCACCTCCACGGTCAGCAGGCAGGAGATCGAGCGGAGCATCCTCCAGCAGATGCTATACGGCGCCGACGCTAACAGGCTGCCACTTTCGCGCTTCAAGCGGATCCAGTCGCCGGGCCGGTGGGCGTCCGTGGCGTCATTGTTCACTGTCCTGGGCCTCGTCGCATGCTGGCAGCTGATCCAGAAGCGCGACGCGATCATGTCGGGCGCTTACTTCCTGCCGGTAGCACCTGGCAATCTCTCAAACCTGCTGATCTTCGTCATCGGAGCGGGCTTCCTCTGGCTGGTCTTCCACCGAATCTACATCGCTAGCTTCGGCATCTCGCTGAAGAGTATCTCACTCAAGGACATAGAGATCTCGCCCAGCGCCGTGACCGAGGAGTCGATTCTGAACCGCCACCTCGACGAGATCATCTACTTCTTCCAGTCGACGAGTTACGATCTGGTCGTGATCGAGGATCTGGACAGGTTCAACAATCCGGAGATCTTCGTGACATTGCGCGAGATCAACAGCCTCGTGAACGCGAACGCCGGGGTGAAGCGGAAGGTGCGTTTCCTCTACGCTATTCGTGACGACATATTCGTAAGCACTGACCGGACCAAGTTTTTCGAGTTCATCATCCCGGTCATCCCGATCATCAACAGCTCCAACTCGATCGACAAGGTGCTGGAGCAGGGGAAGCGCCTGTCCATCGACAGCAGGCTGGACAAACAGTTCGTACGGGAGGTGTCTAGGTACCTGAACGACCTGAGGCTGATCCAGAACATCTTCAACGAATATGCCATTTACGCGGCGAACCTCGAGCCGGAAGGCGAGACCAACCTCGACGCAACCAAGCTGCTGGCCGTCCTGATCTACAAGAACGTGTTCCCGAGCGACTTCGAGAAGCTCCATCGCGGAAATGGGAACCTGGCGGAACTCCTGCAGGGGCACGACCGGTACATCGCCGCCACCGAGGCCAAACTCACTGCTGAGATCGGCCGCCTTGAGGCGTTCGTGGAGGCCAGCGATAGGCAGTTGCCGAAGGATTTGGACGAGTTGCGCTCTATCTATGCGATGGCGCTTATCGATGTCCTCCCCGATGGCACCGCCAGTGTCGGGGCCAACCAGAACAGTCTGATCCCGGTAAGGGGACTGTCGAAGAGCGAGAGCCTAGAAACGCTTCTGGCGTTAGACAACGTCTGGATCAGCAATCCCTATCAGGGGCTTCAGCGCATGTCGCTTGGCGGCCTCGCGGCGAAGCTGAAAGCTGGTGTTACGTTCGCGGAGCGCAAGGCCCTGATCGAAGACCGGTCCGCCGCCTCCAGAAGCAGCGTCGCCAAGGCGATCGCCGAACTCAGGACGAAGCTGTCACGCATCCGGATGATGAAGTTCAACGAGGTTCTCAGGGAAGGCTCGGAACTGCTCGACGGCATGTTCGAAGCATTCGGGGACAATGCCAATCTGGCTCGCTTCCTGGTGCTCGAGGGGCACCTCGACGACACCTACTACCAGTATACCTCGCTCTTCCACTCCGGCCGCCTGTCACCGAGCGACAACAAGTTCCTGATTCGGATACGCGGCTTCAGCAACCCTGATCCGACCTTCCAGATCGACAACGCCAGGGAGGTCATCCTCGCGATGCGTGACGAGGACTTCGGCCGGGACTACGCCCTCAACGTAAGGATCGTGGACTGCCTGCTCGCCGATCCAACCTCCTACCCGGCCCAGACGTCGCGTCTCATGGGCTACATCGCGTCTGACTTCGACGCTTGCGAGAAGTTCCTCCTCGCCTACTACGCGAGCGGCACCGCGGTGCCGACGCTGCTATCGAGGCTGGCGTCCAACTGGCAGGGCTTAGTGCAGCGCATCCTGGCGAGTCCGGCCGCCCCGACCCACGTGGCCAGGATCCTGAGCCACCTGCCATCCAGGCAGTTGGGGACGATCGCCGAAGGACATCCCGAACTGATGGACTTCCTGGCGTCGGACCTGCCCACCGTCCTCGCGCTCGGGATCGACATTGCCCCCGAGCGCCTGCAGTCGCTCGACTTCGAGGTCGCAGACCTATCCAAGCTGGAACCTCATCCCGGGTTCGTCGGAATGGTGTATGAGAACGGGCTCTACGAACTCTCCGTAGGCAACCTGGAATTTGTGTTCGACGCTGTCCTCCGCATAGTGGGCGACGGACGGTCGCGCGAGAGCAACTACACCCTCGTGCTCGAAGCGGGAAGCGAACCACTGCTGTCGAAGGTCGAAGGCCAGTTCGGCGAATACCTGGAGCACGTCCTGCTACAGCTGCCGGACAACCGGTCCGAAGCCGCGCCCGCCATGCTACGCGTCCTGGCCCATGCGGACGTGGACCGCGACCTCGTCCTCCGCTTCCTCGAGTGTCAGACGACCCTCCTTCCCGACATCGATCAGGTCCCCGCTGACTATCGCGCCGCGGTGGTGGAGATGGGAAGGATCGAACCGACGTGGGAAAACTGCCTCCGCTTCATCGGGCAGGAGGAGTTCGATCCGGACGTCCTGACGGGCTTCCTCGACCGACCGCACGCGATTGCAACGCTCGGCCAGCACGAGCTTCCGACCGGGGACGCCGCGTTCCCCCTGCGCAAATTTGTCGTCGAGAACGACGCTTTGAGCCACCAGGCTTACAAAGCCTACCTCAAGATCCTACCGACCCGGTTCAAGTCGTTCCCGGACGGCCTAGGCGCGGAGAAGCGCAAGGCTCTGGTCGAATGCAACCGCGTGACCTTCTCGGCCAGCACCTTGGCGCAACTCGAGGACGACGTCGCGCTGGCAGCCGCCTTCGCTGCCTGCAACATCGACGAGTTCTTCAGGCTCGAGGACGAACTGGACGCGAGCGAGGACTTGAAGCAGCGGCTCCTCGAGACTGACATCACGGATGACAGCCGCCTACGGATCATCCGCTCGATGGACCTGTCCGTCCTACACGAGGCGCACGCGCTGGCCGCTCTGGTCGGCCGCATCCTCGCCCGTACGGGCGACGTCGTCCCGGACATGGACGCGGAGGCGATCCGCGCCGTCGTCCTGCGCTCCCGCCCGCTCGAGACTCAGATCACCCTATTCAACATGTTCCAGGATCGCCTAGAGGACGCTGAGGTGAGGGACCTGCTCGCGCTGCTGCCGGATCCGATGCCCGACATCAGACCTGGCTGGACGACGCCCAGGATCGAGGGCAGCGAGGTCAACCGCGCGTTCGCGTCTTGGTTGCAGGATCGCAAATTCATCTCGTCCTGGAAGCAGGGAGGCTTCTTCGACGACGACATACGCCTCAACATGTTTAGAAAATAGCTACGCAGGTACGCTTGGCGGGCTCGGTCGCGCCTGCCACTTTTCAGCCTTCCTGTCGTGCCTAGTTAATTCAGCAGCGACACGGAAATCGTAATTTTTGGCGGACATGGCTACGCAGGAATTCATGAGCGCGCGGCTAATTACACCGAGAACTTCTCGAAGGCAGTGGAGAAATAACCCACCAAACTTGCCAATCAGGGAGCTATCGATGACTGGCAGCTTTTAGGATTGACAGAGTTCAGCTCGAATGACCGAAACTGGGGCGCATTGCTGCCAGGCGGTTTTACTCCGGCCGAGCGGCAGGTTTTGGCAGAAGCTGTCGTTGAAAGCACGACCCACGAACGACGCATCCTGGTCGCCTGCTGCCGGGAGCGGAACGCTCCGTCATGGGACAAAACTGCCGTTTGCGAGCCGCGCCGGGAACGGCAGGTCCCTATTCAACACCTGCCATTCCTGGAGCACTGATGATCGTTCCCGGAACCCGCAGGACTGGCCGGTT
>NZ_LUFI01000099.1:0-6528 GCF_005281675.1 Sphingobium sp. MP9-4
GGGGTGCTGGCGCGGGGCGCGGCGCCGGCGCGGAGGGCGGCGCGACGCAGCCGGCCACCAACAGGGTCAGCGGCGCTGCAAGGGCCGGGGCGGACACAAGAAATCGGGTCAGACGCATCGCGCTTCCATGCCCGAGCCGGCCGGAGCGCTCAACCCGAAAAGGGGCAGGGCGACGGTAGAGGCGGATGGCCGGCCACGGCCATCGCCGCTTGCCCCCATGCGCAACCGCTCCGTTCATCGCACGGAGAGCCTCAAAAAAGCGCCGGATATTGACAGTTTTGGGGCGAATCGATAAAGGCCGCCGTTCCCTACACGCGTAACAGCGGCAGTGCTTCCTGCACTGGCCGTCTTTTTTGCGTCTCGGGAAGCAACATCATGGCCTGTTTTTCCTTGCCAGGAAAGAGGCCCGAACGCTTTGAGATGGGGCGGCGCCAACTGCCCCGTGGAGCAGGAGATTTAAGTACCATGGCACGTATTGCGGGTGTTAACATCCCGACCAACAAGCGCGTAATCATCGCGCTCACCTACATCCACGGCATCGGTCGCAAGACCGCCGTCGACCTCGCCGACAAGCTGGGCATCGACCATGCGCGCCGCGTTCAGGACCTGTCGGACGCCGAAGTCCTGCAGATCCGCGAAGCCATCGACGCCGACCTGACCGTCGAAGGCGATCTGCGTCGCGAAACCGCGATGAACATCAAGCGCCTGATGGATCTGGCCTGCTATCGCGGCCTGCGTCATCGCAAGGGCCTGCCGGTCCGCGGTCAGCGCACGCACACCAATGCGCGCACCCGCAAGGGCAAGGCGAAGCCGATCGCCGGCAAGAAGAAGTAATCGTCGAGGGTCATGTCCTCTGGACCGACCCTCCGGTGACTTCTGCTTTTGAACGATTTTTGTAGGATTAGAGCAAAATGGCACGCGAACCCCAGCGCATTAAGCGCCGCGAACGCAAGAACATCTCGGCCGGCGTCGCGCACGTCAACGCCAGCTTCAACAACACCATGGTGACCATCACCGACGCCCAGGGCAACGCGATCTCGTGGTCCTCGGCCGGCATGATGGGCTTCAAGGGCAGCCGCAAGTCGACCCCGTACGCCGCTCAGGTGTGCGCCGAAGACGCCGGCCGCAAGGCCGCCGAGCACGGCGTCCGCACCCTCGAAGTCGAAGTCAAGGGTCCGGGTTCGGGCCGTGAATCGGCTCTGCGCGCACTGCAGGCCGTCGGCTTCCACATCACCTCGATCCGCGACGTCACGCCGATCCCGCACAATGGTGTGCGTCCGTCGAAGCGCCGCCGCGTCTAATTAAGCTTCGCTAGAGGCTTGAAGGCGGGCGGCGGACGCGTCGCCCGCTTACCCGTTTGCATCGGCCGGAACGTCCTGATGGGTCCAGGATCTACCCGTTACGGCCACATCCCCAGGGGAAGTACATGACTGTCAACATGAAGAACTGGCAGGAATTGAAGAAGCCCAACGCCCTCGAGATCAAGCCGACCGGCGACGGCAAGCGCAAGGCGACCTTCGTTGCCGAACCGCTTGAGCGCGGTTTTGGCCTGACGCTCGGCAACGCGCTGCGCCGGGTTCTTCTCTCCTCGCTCCAGGGCGCGGCGGTCACCTCGATCAAGATCGAGAATGTCCTGCACGAATTCTCGTCGCTCGCTGGTGTGCGTGAAGACGTCACCGACATCGTCCTGAACATCAAGCAGGTCGCGCTGAAGATGGAAGGCGAAGGCCCCAAGCGTCTGCAGCTGTCCGCCACCGGCCCGGCCGTGGTGAAGGCAGGCGACATTGCGGTCGTCGGCGACATCGAAGTGATGAACCCCGATCTGGTGATCTGTCACCTCGATCAGGGCGCGACGCTGAACATGGAACTGACGGCTGACATCGGCAAGGGCTATGTCCCCGCCGTCGCCAACCGCCCGGCAGACGCACCGATCGGCCTGATCCCGGTCGACGCGCTCTACTCGCCGGTCCGCCAGGTCGCCTACAAGGTGGACAACACCCGCGTCGGCCAGGAACTGGACTATGACAAGCTGTCGCTGACGCTGGAAACCGACGGCACCGTGACGCCGGAAGATGCGATTGCCTATGCAGCCCGCATCCTGCAGGACCAGCTCCAGCTGTTCGTCCACTTCGAGGACGCGCTGCCCGCCGCTGCCCCGGCTGCCGGCCATGCCGCTGCCGCTGCGTCGGAAGGCGAAAGCGACACCAACCAGATCAACCGCTATCTGCTCAAGAAGGTGGACGAACTGGAACTGTCGGTCCGCTCGGCCAACTGCCTCAAGAACGACAACATCATCTATATCGGCGATCTGGTCCAGAAGACCGAAGCCGAGATGCTGCGCACCCCGAATTTCGGCCGCAAGTCGCTGAACGAAATCAAGGAAGTGCTGTCGTCCATGGGCCTGCGCCTGGGCATGGACATCCCCGGCTGGCCGCCGGAAAATATCGAGGAAATGGCCAAGAAGCTCGAACAGGAGCTGCTGGGCTAAGTCGGAGCGAGCCGCGCAGCGCAGCAGCGCGGCGGTTCGCAACGCGAACGCGAACGACCGGCCAGCGACGCGCAGCGTCGTCTGACGTCACGGGATTTACTCCCGTGACGGTCGCCGGACGGTCAATGGGGTATTAGGCGGTCCCCATGAAAACCGCCTGGTCTGGGGTACCTCATCCGGCCCCTTAACGAACGAAGGAATGAGACATGCGTCATAAAGTTGGTCATCGTAAGCTTCAGCGCAGCACCGGTCATCGTACCGCCCTGCTTCGCAACCTGGCTGCCTCGCTCATCAAGCATGAGCAGATCCTGACCACCACGCCGAAGGCGAAGGAACTGCGTCCCTACGTCGAGAAGCTGATCACCCTCGCCAAGAAGGGTGGCCTGTCCAACCGTCGTCTGGCCGACGCCCGCCTGAAGGACGATGCGCAGCTGACCAAGCTGTTCGAAGTCCTGGCCGAGCGTTACAAGGATCGCAACGGTGGCTACACCCGCGTGATCAAGGCCGGTTTCCGCGCTTCGGACGCGGCGCCGATCGCGATCATCGAGCTGGTCGATCGTGACGTCGATGCCAAGGGCCAGGACTCCGGTCCGGTCAACACCGTCGACGAAGACGAATTCGAAGCCGCCTGATCGCGGTTCCACCGGTAACGGTGGATAGACGATAGTCGAACAGGCCGCGGCTTCATCCGAAGCCGCGGCCTGTTTTCTTTTCAAGGACAATAGGGTCGAGAGGATGCGCGCGCTTCGCCGCCTGATCTGGCCGCTGCCGGCCCTGCTGGCAGTGATCGCCGCCGCGCCGGCCTCTGCTGTGGCTGCCGCGGCCTCGGGCGATGCCACCCCCGCCGCGATCGACGCGACGCCGCCGGACAACGGCCTGCATTACCCGCGCACCCGCCGCCAGGATCTGGTCGAGGATCATTTCGGCGTGAAGGTGACCGATCCCTATCGCTGGCTGGAAAATGACGTCCGCACCGATCCCGCCGTGCGCGACTGGGTCGGCCGCGAAAATGACCTGACCCGCCGCTATATTGACGATCTGCCCGGCCGCGACGCGCTCAAGACGCGGATGCAGGCGCTCTTCGCCCATGGCCGCTTCACCGTGCCGCGCAAGGCCGGCACTCGCTATTTCTACGGCTATAACAAGGGGCTGCAGAACCAGACCCCGCTCTATGTCCGCGAAGGCCTGGCCGGCGAACAACGGCTGCTGCTCGATCCCAATCGCTGGGCCAGGGACGGCGCGAGCGCACTCGCCGAATGGACGCCCTCCCCCGACGGCCGCTTCCTCGCCTATGGGGTGCAGGATGCCGGCAGCGACTGGCGCACCCTGCGCGTGCTGGACGTCGACAGCGGCAAGATCCTCGACGACAAGGTCGAATGGGTCAAATTCTCGCAGACCGCCTGGGACGGCCGGGGCGAGGGCTTCTTCTATTCCCGCTACGCCGCGCCGGTCGACGGCGAAGCCTATCAGTCGACCAACAGCGACCAGCAGCTTTATTATCATCGCATCGGCACGCCCCAGGCGCAGGACCAGCTCATCTATGCGACGCCCGATCGCCCCGGCCTCAGCCACACCGCCCAGGTGACGAGCGATGGCCGCTGGCTGATCGTCAGCAGCTTTGCCGGCATGGACCCGCGCCGCGAGCTGCATGTCGCCGCGCTCGACGGTGGCCCCGTCAAGCTGCGGACGCTGGTCAAGGGCCTCGCCAATGACTGGCGCCTGATCGGCAGCCGGGGATCGACCCTCTATTTCGTCACCGACCGCAAGGCCGCCCATATGCGCCTGGTGACGCTCGACGCCCTGCGGCCGGGGCGCAGCGAAAAGCCGCTGGTGGCCGAACGCGCCGATACGCTGGCCGGCGGATCGCTGGTCGGCAACCGCTTCATCCTCGCTTATATGACCCAATCGGAAACCGTCGCCGAACTGGTCGAGCTGGACGGGCGCAAGGTCGGCGACGTGCCGCTGCCCGGCATGGGCACCGCGGCCGGCTTTGGCGGGCGCGATGGCGACCCGGAAACCTTCTTCTCCTTCTCCGGCTTTGTGACGCCGGCCAGCATCTATCGCTTCGACACGGCAAGCCAGCAGGCCCAGCTCTTCGCCCAGCCCGACCTGCCCTTCAATCCCGCCGATTATGGCGTCGAACAGGTCAGCTATCCCTCGAAGGACGGGACGCTGATCCCGATGACGATCCTGCGCAAGAAAGTGCTGGCCGACCATGCGCAGGCGGTGCCGACCATCCTTTATGGCTATGGCGGTTTCAACCTCGCGCTGACGCCGGGCTATTCGGCGACCCGCATGGCCTGGCTGGAACAGGGCGGCGCCTATGCCATCGCCAATCTGCGCGGCGGCGGCGAGTTCGGCAAGGCCTGGCATGATGCCGGGCGCGGCGCCAACAAGCAGAATGTGTTCGACGATTTCATCGCCGCCGCCGAATATCTCAAGGCCCAGGGCTATACCCCCAAGGATGGGCTGGCGATCGAGGGGCGCTCCAATGGCGGCCTGCTGGTCGGCGCGGTGGTGAACCAGCGGCCCGACCTGTTCGCCGCCGCCCTGCCCGCGGTCGGCGTCATGGACATGCTGCGCTTCGATCGCTTCACCGCCGGCCGCTATTGGGTCGACGATTATGGATCGCCCGACAATGAACGCGACTTCCCCCTGCTCTATGGCTATTCGCCCTATCACAACATCTTGAGCGGCAAGGAGTATCCGGCGATCCTGGTGACCACGGCGGATACCGACGACCGGGTCGTGCCGGCGCACAGCTTCAAATATGCCGCCGCGCTGCAGGCCGCGTCGATCGGTGACAAGCCGCATCTGCTGCGGGTGGAAAGCCGCGCCGGCCATGGCGCGGGCAAGCCGATCGACAAGCTGATCGAGGAATATGCCGACAGCTATGCCTTTGCCGCCCATTTCACCGGGCTCGACATCCAGCGCAAGCCGGACTGAGCCCATTCAGCCTCTGGACAGCCCGACGCGGCTATGGCTCTTTCCATCGCAGGAGACAGCAGATGATCGGGAACAGGACGCGGTGGATGACGGGTGCGCTGGTTGGCGCAGGGCTGTTGTTGGGCAGCGTCGCCCCGGCACAGGCCCGGCCTCGCTATGACGATCGCTACTGGCATCACCGCCATGATCGCGGCAATGGCTTCGGCTTTGGCGACGCGGTCGGCATTGCCGCGCTGCTCGGCGCCGCCGTGGTGGTCGCCAATTCCGTCTCTAAGGACCGCAAGGACGCACGCGGCGCCGATACCGACAACCGCCCCTATGCCGACAATGACGCCCCGCCCCCGACCGGCGGCACCGATTATGGAGCGGATGCCGGCAACGCGGGACCGCCTGCGCGCGCGGATGATTTTTCCGACGTCGCCGCCACCAACCAGAGCAATGACCAGCTGACCGACGCCTGCGCGCTGGCCGCGCGGGACGAGGCACAGGGCCAGGCCGGCTATGCCGAAATCCGCCACATCGACGAGCCGCGCGCGACCGCCGACGGCTATAATATCGATGGCGAGGTCGAAACCCGCGCCAGCTATCGCGCCACCGAAGGCACCACCCGCCGCTTCACCTGCGCGATGAAGGACGGCCGCGTGGCAGAGGTCTATCTCAGCCGCGACGTGGCGATGCACTGAACTAAGACAGCGCGTCGCTTTATCCTGTCCCGGCGTCATTTCGTCGGATAGCATTGCCTCCGAATCAGGGGGTTATGGGTGTCAGGCTTTCTTCTCGCGCCGGAAAATATCGTCTTCGTGTCGGCCCTGCTGCTGATGCTGCTGATCGGTGGCGTCCAGGCGCTGGGCCTGGCCGGCGACGCCGATCTCGATCTGGATGCGGATGCCGACCTGCTCGGCTGGCTGGGCTTTGGTCGCCTGCCACTGCTCGCACTGATCGCCTTGTTCCTGACCTGCTTCGCCGTCATCGGCCTGCTCGGCCAGCAGGCGGCGCATGACCTTCTGGGCGCGATGCTGTCGCCCCGGATTGCGGTGCCGGCCGCCGGCGCCGCCGCCCTGCCCGCCACCGGCCTTGCCGCCCGCCTGCTCGCG
>NZ_LUFI01000100.1:0-6527 GCF_005281675.1 Sphingobium sp. MP9-4
GGGGGCGGCGGAGGCGGCGGCGGCGGGGGGGGCGGCGGGGGCGGCGGAGGCGGCGGAGCCGCTTCAACCGGAGCGCCGAAGTTGTAGGTCAGGCCGAGCAGCAGACTGTGGGTACGCAGCTTGCTGTCCACGCTCGAACCGGCGGGGCCACCAATGGTGGTGTAGGCCGGGATGAGCTTGATGTCGTCCTGGTTGAAGTAGCGATACTTCAGCGAGACGTCGAGGTTGTTGGTCACCGGGTAACGCACGCCGGCGATCGCCTGCCAGGCGAAACCGGTGTCGCTGTCGTTCACCAGGTCGTTGGCCAGCTTGCCACGCGACACGCCGACACCGCCGCCGACGAAGCCCTGCAGGCCATCGTCGGGACCGAAGTCGAGCAGGCCGTTCAGCATGAACGAGAGAGCCGACGAAGCGCCGCCGAAGCCGCTCTTGTCGAGGTCGACCTTGGCGCGCTTGTAAGCAGCTTCGGCTTCGAGGCGGAAGCCACCGAAGTCGTAACCGATATTCGCGTCGAAATCATAACCCTTGTGGTGGTCAGCCGACACGGTGTTGCTGGCGGCGCCAGCATTACCGGGGGTGAAGGTGATGTCCTGATCTTCAACGATCATCACGCCGGCGTCGACGCCGACATACCAGCTGTTGTCGCGCGCCAAGGCCGGGGTGGCCAGGGCACTGGTCGCAAGCGCAGCCGCGAGGGCAAGCTTCCGCATTTGAATTCCCCTTTCAAAAGTGTCACGAAGGACTGCTGAAACCATGTATCGGCAAGAAGGTTTCATGGCAAGTCCACAATTCGTGAAACCGTTGCAAAAATAACGCAGTAGGGACATCCCCTAGGCTCGCCTCCAAGCTAATACCTACCCCTCTCCATGAAAAGATCGCCGATACTCCAGAATTACATGGAGATCAGTCCATGCCCCTGCAAAACCGCCAATATCGCGGCAATTGCGCCACGACTCTCGCTATCGACGATCGTTCCACCGGCCGGCCCGGCGATCGCGGGCTGGCGTGCGCCAACAATTTGCTGGCCGGCGACATAAAATCCCTCGCTGCGCACCGCATCATCCCGCCATGCCGTACCGTCATGCACCATGGCATGGCCGCGATCCGCCACCGCCAGCCGCAATCCGGCCTTCGGCACGACGAAGCGCCCCCCCCCCTCTGTCCAGCCGGCAACATGCTCCTCCCGCCCGGCCCAGGCACCGCTCGCCCCAGCCGCCACGATCGATCGCAGCGAACTCGCGGCAATCTCGTCCAGTGCCGACAGGGCGATCCGTCATCTCCCCAGACGGCGCCATCGCCCGGCGGCCTTTCGAGCCCCGCCGCTCATTCGCTCACCACCGCGCCGCTGCTTTCCAGGCTCAGCGCATAGTTGCGCTCGCCATTATAGTCGCCGGCATAGTCGAGCCGCGTCACCAGGAAGCGGCCGCGCATCCGCTCGCCGCTCTCGAAACTTAGCTCATAATCTTCGATCGTGCCCGCCAGCGCATGATTGCGCACCCGGATTTCGGCCGCCGATCCGGTGAAGATGCCGGCCGCCGACACGCTGACCGATCGCATCCCCGCGCCCGACAGCAGCTCGCGCCAGCCGCCCGAATCCTTGCTGGTGATGTTGACCGCCTCGCCATTCACCGACAGCTGGGTGGTGCGCATCCCGGCCACCGTCTCATATGTTGCCGGGACGTTGCCATTTCCCACCTTCAACAGAAACGCACTTCCTTTTTCGACGCCCATGGCGCATTCTCCCGTCAGACAAAGCGTTCTAAAACGCGGATTAAAGGAGAGGTCTGATGCTCGTGGTTGCTCCCCTTCTGATGATGCTCGCGGCCGCGCCGTCGGCCGACGCCATCGGCGCCGCCCGCAAGGCTTTTGCCGGCTGCCTCTCGGCCCAGGTCCAGCCCTCGCTCGACAAGAAGGTGCCGCTCGGCGAATTTCAGGGTCAGTTGAAGACGGCCTGCGCCGACAAGGAAGCCGCCTTCCGCGCCGCGATACTCGCGCAGGACAAGGCCGACGGCATGTCGGACAAGGATGCGCAGGCCGATGCCGACGATCAGGTGTCCGAATATGTCGACAAGATCATCGGCGAATATGAGGAATATAATAAGCCCGGCACCTGATCAGGCGCCGATAGCCTCGCGCACCACGCGAATGCGGTAATCCGCCACCGCCAGCCAGCCGCCTTCGCCGCGCGTGCCCGTCCGGGCGATCCGCGACCGCAACAGGCTGGCGGTGACGATCCGCACCGCCCAGCAGCCGGCAGCCCTGCGCCCTCGGCCTGCGCCACCAGCCGCGCCAGCATCTCCTCTTTCATGGTTCCGCCTTCCCTTGGGCGCCGCGCGCCTCTATCTGGGCCCGCATGAAGCGCACCCCTCGCAAATTGCTGATCGCCCTCGTCATCCTCGCGCTCGGCCTCATCGCCTGGCATTTCGGCCTGTTCCGCGCCGGCGACTGCCTGTTGCAGGGCGGCAGCTGGAACATGGACAACGGCTTCTGCCGTCTCGACAGCCTCGCCCAGCCCCTGTGAAGCGGGCGCTGCTCGGCGCACTGCTGGTCCTGATCGCCGCCGCCCTCTGCCTCTGGCAAAGCGACTGGCTCGCGCAGGATCGCTGCCTCGACAGCGGCGGCCGCTGGACCGCACAGGGCAGTTGCCAGCGCTAGAAGAAAGACAAACAAGGTTCACGCGGAGCCGCGAAGACGCGGAGAAGAGAAAAGAGCCGCCGCAGGCGCAGCACAAAAATCTCCGCGCCTCCGCGTCTCCGCGCGAACTTCAAATGCCCAGCATCGCCTTCTTCTCTTCCGCAGAGAGGAAGTCCGCCCCCGCCACCCGCTCCCACAATGCCGCGCGCTCGTCCGACAGCGCCGGTACCGCGTCCAGATCCGTCACCAGGCTCAGTCCCGGCCACCAGCCCTGCAATCCCTGCGCCAGTCCCGCGCCGATCTTGCCGACCAGCGGCAATATCGTCTGCCGCCACAGCGCCTTGTTCGCCTCGCGATAATTGGCGTAGCTATTGTCGCCCGGCAGCCCCATCAGCATCGGCGGCACGCCAAAGGCCAGCGCGATCTCCCGCGCAGCCGCCGCCTTCAATCCCACAAAGTCCATCTCGGCCGGCGACAGGCTCATCGCCCGCCAGTCGAGCCCGCCCTCCAGCAGCATCGGCCGCCCGGCATTGGCCGCGCCGCTGAACGCCGCCTCCATCTCGCGCCGCACCCGCTCAAACTGTTCCGGGCTCAACACCGATCCGTCGCCCGGCGCATAGACCATCGCGCCCGAAGGCCGCGCCGCATTGTCGAGCAGCGCCTTGTTCCACACCGTCGCGGCATTGTGGATCGCCACCGCCCCCGCCGCCGCGCCGACACAGCCCAGGCCATAATGATCGTCGAGCGGATGGAGCGCGCGGATATGGAGCAGGCTGGTCCGCCCCGCGCCATCCTCGGGCGACAGCCGGGTCACGCTCTCGCCCACGCGATAGAGATAGGCGGCGGGCCAGCCGCGCGCATCCGCCTCCACGCTCACCCGCTCGGGTCGCAGCGCGAACAGCTCGGCCGGCATCCCATCCGCGCCCGCAATCACCTGCACATAGCCATTGCCGTGCAGCAGCACATGGCTGGCCAGCGTCTCGATCAGGCCCTGCCCCGCCGACGCCCGCGCCACCAGCGCCCCGATCCGCGCCGCCGCCGCACCATCCACCCCGCCGACCTTCAGCACGCACGCCCCCGCCCCTTCGGACACCAGCCGCATCGCCCGCTGCGCCACCGGATTGCCGATCACCCCGGCGCGCAGCTGCGCCTCATAACTGGCCGGCCATTCGCCCAAGGCCACCGCGCCCGATCCCCAGGCCCGCGCCAGCACCGGCCGCCCGGCTTCCCCAGCGGCCTTCATCCCGAACCATTTCATCGGATCGTCCCCATAAACAAAGATCCTCGCCCCTCCAGGGAGAGGATAGTGGAGGCCCGCGGCGCCAGCCGCCTGCCAAAAACTGGAAAGCGGCGCCAGCCGCCTACCGAAACCTGGAGGGGGCACGCCCTTGCGGACCGACCCGCCTTTACAAAAGCCAGGCAGCGATCAAATCTGCGCCCATGCCCCTTGCACCGATCCTGCTCATACTCGCCCAGGCCAGCGGGCCGGTCGTCACGCCCCTCGTCCTGCCCACGACCCAGGATTATGCGCTCGTCGCCCTGCCGCCCGCATCGACCGGTGCCGCCACCGTCCGCATCACGCGCCGCCCCGGCAGCGACCAGCTGGATTGCACCCCCTCGGCCATTGTCGGCGGCACCGCCATCGCCGTGGCAAGCTGCCGGCTCGCCATGATGAAGATGGGCTGGATGGCAGCGGTGAAGGACAGAAATGGTCAGGATGGGACGATCCCGGTCGTCCGCCTGTTCTGGGAGCCGGCACCATCGACTTTCCAGGGCGACATGGGTGGCGCCACGCCGATCGCCCTCGACGGCAAGGCGCCGATCGCAAGCGACCCGGACAAGGCAGCAACCGCGCTGCAAAGCGATTATACCGTCCGGCTCGACGCCACCGGCCATCCCCGATCCTGCCGCATCACCCAATCATCCGGCACGCGCCGATATGACGACACCGCCTGCCTCGTGGCGATGGGCCAGCGCTATCTGCCGGCGCTCGACGACCAGGGCCGACCAAGGGAAACCGAGGTAAAATCCTGGGTTCGGTTCACGGATCGATAAAGGGCCGACACCCCCTCCGCTTCGGAGCATCCCCCTATGCAAAAAATCCTCGCCCCTTTGGGGAGAGGATAGTGGAGGTTGGCGGCGCCCAGCCGCCTACCGAAACTTGGAGAGGGGCACGCCCTTCGGACTCGCCCGCCCAAAATATTGCCACCCTGTTTCCAGCGCCACCTCATCCTGCTAATCAGTCGCAATATCCAAGCCAGAGACCTGCCCTGATGACCGCGCCCTCGCCCCTCCTCACCCAGACCGCCGACCAGATGCGCGAACAACTCGCCGCATCCCCCGAATCTGCCGCCGCGCTGATCCGCGCCGGCGCCGATGCCGGCCTGCCCGACGCCCAGGCCTATTATGGCCAGTTGCTGCTCGACGGTCAGGGCGTCGCCGCCGACCCGGCCGAAGCCTTCCGCCAGTTCGGCCTCGCCGCCGCGTCGGGCCATGTGATGGCGATCAACATGGTCGGCCGCTGCCATGAGAAGGGCTGGGGCACGCCGGTCGATCCGGTCGCGGCCGCCGCCTGCTATCGCCGCGCAGCCGAATCCGGCCTCGACTGGGGCATGTATAATTGGGGCAGCGCGCTCGGCCTCGGCTCCGGCGTCGCGAAGGATGAAGCGGCCGCGCTCGGCTGGTTCCAGAAGGCCGCCGCCCTCGGCCATGCCAAGTCGATCAATTTCCTCGGCGCCTTTCATGAGGAAGGCCGCCTCCTCCCCCGCGACATGGACCGCGCGGACGAATGCTATCGCATCGCGGCGGAGGGCGGCGATTTTCGCGGCCAGTTCAACCATGGCCGACTGCTCGCCGAGGCCGGCGGCATCGCCGCCGCCGCCCACTGGATGCAGGCCGCCGCGACCAGCGCCACCCCCGCCTTCCGCACCATGATGCGCGACCATCTCGCCGCCTCGCCCCACGCCGCCCTGCGCGCACTGGCCGCCGATCTGTAAACGCTTCGGTCTTAGAAAAAGGTCGTCATTCCGAACCTGATCCGAGAGCCCTTAGGCCCTTGCATCTGGCGGGGCTATTGCGCCCGATCCATCAGCTTGCGGATGCCGAACCAGATATAGAGGGCAAACATCCCGCCACTGCCGAGCATCCAGGCCCAGCCCCGGAAGCTGCGATCGCCGCCAGCGACACAGCCCCAGAAAATCAGCCCGCTGAACCCCAGCGAAAACAGGATGAAACGCCAGTTCAGCATCGCGCGGGCATCCCGTCGCATCTGCGCCATCGGGCGTGGCGGCAGGATATCCGGCCGCCCCCCTGACCAAGCGCCGCGGCGCGAAACTGGCATAATATATCCAGGCCATCAGGCCGACCACACAGGCTGTCGTCATGACATTCTGCGTCCAGTCAGGCAGCGTCAGCCATTCCGACAATGTCACCCAGACGATGATGATCGCCATGATGACGCCGGTCGACGTCCACATGCCCCGGCGACCTGCAACCCGCTGCCAGCGCGCAACCAGCGCCGCATATTCCTCCGGGCTGACGAACTTGGCGCCACCCTTGCGGGACGGATAATAGGCATAACCGCCCTCCACCGGCGTGAACTGGCGCTGAAATACCCCAATGCTGTCGAACATGATGATCCCCCTGCCGGCATCCTGTCGATAGAGGGCGTGAATTTCCATCCTTTTGTTCGCAGGACAAAAAAGGCCCGGCACCTCAGGGGGCCGGGCCTCGTTTCTGGCGATGGGCGCTATCTCATCTGTTCCGCCGCAGCACCTCGTCGCAGCGGGAATTGGTGCCCGATCCCTTGCCGATCAGCCGCCCCGCCGCTGCGCCGCCGGCGCCGGCCAGCACCGTCTCGCCCACGCCGCCGCCGGCGATGATGCTCGCGCCCG
>NZ_LUFI01000101.1:0-5974 GCF_005281675.1 Sphingobium sp. MP9-4
GGGTGCGCCGCGTAGCGGCGGTCTACGGTCGATAGGGCAGAAGCTCGCTACGCTCGCAACCCACCCCAACCCCTCCCTGGAAGGGAGGGGCTATGTCTTGTTCCCACCCTTTTGGGCCATTCCCGCCTTCGCGAATGAGGACAGGGCGGGCGCCGTTCAGGCCAGCGTGATGAAGCTGTCCATCACCCGCTTGCGGCCGGCGGTTTCGAAGTCGATTTCCAGCTTGTTGCCCTCGATCGCGGCGATCGTGCCATAGCCGAATTTCTGGTGGAAGACGCGCTGGCCGATGGACACATCGTCGCGACCCTTGTTGCCGAGCGATACGGCGGAGGTGCGGGCTTCGACGATTCGCACGGGTTCGCGACTGAACTGGCCGCTGGTCTGGGCGCGCTGCCAGCCGGGGCCGCGCGACGAGCCGCGCGCGACATTGGCGAAGGGATCGTCCCGTTCCGACCAGTTGGCGCGCCAGAGCGAGGCGCCGCCGGACATGCTGCTTTCCTCGTCCACATGTTCGGGTGGCAATTCGCCGACGAAGCGGGAAGGGATGGAGCTGGTCCACTGACCATAGATGCGGCGGTTGGCGGCGTGGAGGATGGTGCAGCGCTTGCGCGCGCGCGTGATCGCCACGTAGGCGAGGCGCCGTTCCTCCTCCAGGCTGTTGAGCCCGCCTTCGTCCAGCGCACGCTGCGAGGGGAAAATGCCTTCCTCCCAGCCGGCGAGGAAGACATTGTCGAATTCCAGCCCCTTGGCGGCGTGGATGGTCATGATGGTGAGCTTCTGCTCATCCTGCTGCGCCTCATTGTCCATGACCAGGCTGACATGTTCGAGGAAGGCGCCCAGCGTCTCATATTCCTCCATCGCGCGGGTGAGTTCGCTCAGATTTTCGAGCCGCCCGGCGCTCTCGGTCGAACGTTCGGCCTGGAGCGTGGCGGTATAGCCGCTTTCGTCCAGGATCTGGCGCGCCAGTTCGGCATGGGGCAGTTGTGCGGCGCGATCGCGCCAGCGGGCGAGGTCGCCGATGAAGGCGCCGAGCGAACGACGCGCCTGGGGCGTCAGTTCGTCGGTGTCGAGGATGCGGGCGGCGGCGAGGGCTAGGGGAATGCCCTCCGCGCGCGCCAGCCGGTGCAGCTTCTCGACCGCCTTGTCGCCCAGGCCGCGCTTCGGCACGTTGACGATCCGCTCGAACGCCAGGTCGTCGGCCGGCTGGTTGACGAGGCGCAGATAGGCGAGCGCGTCGCGGATTTCGGCGCGCTCATAGAAGCGGAAGCCACCGACGATGCGATAAGGCAGGCCGATCTGGATGAAGCGGTCTTCGAATTCGCGGGTCTGGTGCTGGGCGCGCACGAGGATCGCGACCTCGTCCAGCGAGCCGCCGGCGCGGGCGATCGCCTCGATCTCGTCGCCGACGCGGCGGGCTTCTTCCGGCCCGTCCCACACGCCGAGCACGCGCACCTTCTCGCCGACGTCGATGTCGGTCCACAATGTCTTGCCCAGGCGATTGCCATTTTCCGCGATCACCCCGGAGGCGGCGCCCAGGATATGGGGGGTGGAGCGGTAATTCTGTTCCAGACGGACGATCACGGCGCCGGGGAAGTCCTTTTCGAACCGTAGGATATTGGCGACTTCTGCGCCGCGCCATGAATAGATGGACTGGTCATCGTCGCCGACGCAGCAGATATTCTTGCGGGTCTGGGCGAGCAGGCGGAGCCAGAGATACTGGCTGCTATTGGTGTCCTGATATTCGTCCACCATGATATATTTGAAGCGCTGCTGATATTGCTCCAGCACATCGCGGTGACGCTTCAAGATAGTGAGAGAATGTAGCAACAAGTCACCGAAATCGCAGGCATTTACCTCGCGAAGGCGGGCCTGATAGGCGGCATAGAGCTTTTGCCCCTTGCCATGGGCATAGCCCTCCGCCTCGCCGGCACCGACTTCCTCCGGCGTGAGGCCCTTGTTCTTCCACTGGTCGATGAGGCCGGCGAGCTGGCGGGCGGGCCAGCGCTTCTCGTCAATCCCCTCGGCCTGGATCAGCTGCTTCATCAGGCGCAACTGGTCGTCGGTGTCGAGGATGGTGAAATTGGACTGGAGGCCCACCAGTTCGGCATGGCGGCGCAGCATCTTGGCGGCGATCGCGTGAAAGGTGCCAAGCCAGGGCATGCCCTCGACCGCCGGGCCGATCATCCGGCCGACACGCTCGCGCATTTCCCGTGCCGCCTTGTTGGTGAAGGTCACGGCCAGGATTTCCGAGGGCCAGGCGCGCTGGGTCGCGACCAGATGGGCGAGGCGGGCGGTCAGGGCCGCCGTCTTGCCCGTGCCCGCGCCGGCCAGCACCAGCACCGGTCCCTCCGTGGTCAGCACCGCTTCGCGCTGCGGTTCGTTGAGGCCCTTCAGATAGGGCGGGTCATTGGGAGAGGGGGCAGGCACGGTCATGGGCGATCAACTAGGGATGGGCGGTTGCGGGGGCAAGGGCGGATGGCCTTGCAGCGGGAGGCAATCTATGAGAACAAAAAGAGAATCACGCAAGATGCGAATGGAGCAAGATGATGGTGACGGGGCGGTGCCAGTGCGGGGCGATCCATTATGCGGCGGAGGGCGAGCCGGTTTACAGCGCGCTGTGCCATTGCAGCGATTGCCGGATGAGCGCGGGCGCGCCGATGGTCGGCTGGGCGCTGTTCCCGCATGACAAGGTGACGATAGAGGGCGATCCGGTCACCTACCAATCGTCGGACAATGCGACCCGCCATTTCTGCGGCACTTGTGGCACCGGGCTGTTCTACACCAACCCGACGGTGTTTCCCGGCATGATCGACATCCAGAGCGCGACGCTGGACGATCAGACGGTCTTTCCGCCGGCGATCCATGTCCAATATGCCGAGGCGGCCCCGTGGATGGCGGCGGCGCATGACCTGCCCCGGTTCGATCGCTATCCGGCATACTGAGCGTGCGGCCGGCGTCAGCGGCGGCACGGTTCGTCGCTGACGCGGAACAGAGAGGTGGGGCGGCCGGTTTCTCCTTTGCTCGGGGCAAGGAGTAGAAGGACCAACCCGATGAAGATCATCATGATCGCCGGCTTTGCCGCTTTGTCGATGGCGGCGCTGCCCGGTCAGGCCGGGGCGCAGGCGATGTCGCCGCCGGCCCAGAACCAGGATCCCAATGCCGCGCAGCCGACCGGCGCGGTGCCGGCCGAGACGGGCATGGTGCCGGCGCCTGCGGACGTGCCGCGCGATCCCGCCGCGCCGGTGGGCACGGCGGCCAATCCTGTGACGGTAGGCGGCAACATGACGCCGCCGCCGACCGAGGCGAAGGCCTATCCGGTCTGCGGCAAGGGCGTGCAGGACGGTTGCGTCAATCCGGGCGAGGCGAAGAAGAGGATGCGCAGGCCGGGCTGAGATCCGGTTTGGGATCGGCAGCGGCAGGGCCGGGCAGGGCGGCGATGAGCGCTGCGAGGCCGGTCCGGTCACGCGCCGCGTCGGCCAGGCTGTAGCCGTCCAGCACCGTCAGGAAAGCACCGACCGCCTGCGCCAATATGCCTGACAAGCCGCAGGCCGGGCGGATCGCACAGGATGCGCAATCGGCCATCGCCATGTCCGGCTCGCTATGGCGTACGACCGCGCCGATGCGGATATCGACAGGATCGGCGGCGAGGGCGAAGCCGCCGCCCCGACCGCGCTGGGTGCGGATGAAGCCGCCCTGGCCCAGGCCATGCACCACCTTCATCAGATGATTGCGCGACAGGCCATAGGCATCGGCAATTTCCGGGATCGTCGCCCGTCCGCCCGGCACGGCGGCGAGATGGATCAGCACGCGCAGCGCATAGTCGGTGTGGCGGGTCAATTGCATCGCGCCCTCCTATCCTGCGGACAGGGTGGTATAAACATATATTCAATTTACATCTTAAAAGATGCATATTAATGAACCTTATTGAGTCCCCGATAAGGAGCCTGTCATGCGCGCAAATCTGTCCCCCGAAACCATCGCCATCGTGAAGGCGACCGGCCCGGCGCTGCGGCGTCATGGCGTCGAGATCACCACTCGCATGTATGCACGGCTGTTCGAGGATGCGTCGATCAAGGACATGTTCGATCAGGCGGCGCAGGCCAGCGGCGAGCAGCCGCGCCGGCTGGCGGCGGCGATCCTGGGCTTTGCCGAGAATGTCGACAAGTTGCAGGCGCTGGACGGCGCGATCGCGCGCATGGTGCAGCGCCATGTCGATACGGGCGTGCAGCCGGACCATTATCCCAAGGTGGCGGCCGCGCTGCTGCCCGCGATCCGCGAGGTGCTGGGCGAAGAAGTGGCGACCGATGAGGTGCTGGCCGCCTGGGCGGAAGCTTATACTTTCCTGGCCGATATCCTGATCGGCAAGGAACAGGCGGCCTACGCGGAGGCCGCCTGATATTCCGCCTGATCGTTACGCGGCGGGCGCGCTGTCCTCTGCGCGGAGCAGGGTGAGGCGCGCCTTGCCGACGTCGCGCACGGCGTCGACGGTGAAGCCCTTGACCGCGACGTCCTCGCGCCGGTCGGTTTCGATGCTGATCCAGGTGGCCGGGCTGGTCCAGCCCAGGCGCGCCAGCTTGTCGAGTGCGACCTGGCCCGCGCCGGTGTCATAGGGCGGGTCCATGAAGATGAGGTCGAGCGGCGTCTTCGTCGGGCCGAGCGAGAGCACGCTGGTCTGGCGGATGTCGGGGCGCAGGCCGAGCTTGTCGCCATTGGCGCGGATCGCGTCGATCGCCGCCTTGTCCTGCTCGACGAACAGGCAAGAGCCGGCGCCGCGCGACAGGGCTTCAAAGCCCAGCGCGCCCGAGCCGGCGAAGAAATCGCCCACGGCCAGCTCCTCGAACGATCCCAGCCGGCTCGCCAGCATCGAAAAGAGCGTTTCGCGGGTGCGGTCGCCGGTGGGACGGGTGGCGTCGCCCTTGGGCGCGACCAGCGGACGGCCGCGCCATTGACCCGAGATGATCCTCATTTCTGTGCTTTCTTCAGGCTGCTGCGGAAGGCGACCAGGTCATGCTGGCGCACTTCCTCGACCGCGCCGCCGGCGAGTTCACCCAGTTCGAACGGGCCGTAGCTGGTGCGGATCAGGCGATTGACCTTGAGTTCGAAATGTTCGAGCACGCGGCGCACTTCTCGGTTCTTGCCTTCGGTCAGGGTCATTTCGATCCACTGGTTGCGGCCGGTGCGCCGTTCCAGATTGGCCTCGATCGGACCATATTGGATGCCGTCAATCTCGATGCCGTCGAACAGATCCTCGAGCTGCTGCTGGCTGACCTCGCCAAAGGCGCGGGCGCGATAGGTGCGCGGCACGCCGGTCGAGGGCAATTCCATCTCGCGCTTGAACTCGCCATCGGTGGTGAGCAGCAACAGCCCCTCGGTATTCATGTCGAGGCGACCGATCGGCATCAGCCGCGGCAGGTCGTCGGGGAGGATGTCGTAGATGGTCGGCCGACCGGCAGGGTCGCGCTCGGTGGTGAGGAAGCCGGTCGGCTTGTGGAACAGGAACAGGCGCGCGGGCGCGGGCGCGGCGACCGGATCGCCGTCGACGGTGACGCCATGGAGCGAGGTCAGCAGCGTCGCGGGGGTGTCGATCGTGACGCCGTCCCTGGCGATACGGCCTTCCTCGATCATCCGCTCGATCTCGCGGCGCGAGGCGATGCCGGCGCGGGCGAGCAGCTTGGCGATACGCTGGGGTTCGCCCTTGCCGCTGGTTTCCGCGGCGGCGCGGGCCGGGTGCGGGTTGGCGGTGTGGGGCGCAGCCGGCTTCTTGCTGCCGGGGCGGCGCGGCGGATAGGATGTGCCGCCCATACGACCTTCAGTGCGACCTTCCGGGCGCGGGCGGGTCGGACGGTCACCGAAAGCGGTGCGGGCGGCACGCTCGCCAAAGGGCGCGCGCGCGGGGCGATCTCCAGCGGCGGCGCGCTCGGGGCGCTTGTCTTCGGCTGGGCGACCGCTGGGGGCGGGGCGTTCGGCACGATCC
>NZ_LUFI01000102.1:0-5937 GCF_005281675.1 Sphingobium sp. MP9-4
GCACCGCCGCCAAGGCGGCCGACGAGGAAGCCTATCGCGCCGCGCTCGCCGCGCCGGCCGATCGCCAGGCGCTGGCCGCGTCGGACGCGGACCTGGGCTGGCCGCACATGGTCCAGTCGTTCGAGCCGATCGCCGGCCTGTCGCTGTCGGACGGCACCCACCCGCACCTGACCATGTTGCTGCGCCGCGCGGCGGCCGACGCCGCCTTCTCCACCTCGCGCGCCAAGGGCCATTATCAGCGGGTGCGCCCGTTCGTGGAGCATGACGGCAATACCTGCCGCCCGCAGGACGAGCCGATGCTGCGCAAGGACGGCTCCTATCCGTCGGGCCATACCGCGATCGGCTGGATGCTGGCGCTGGTCCTGACCGACGTCATGCCCGACAAGCAGGATGCCCTGCTCAAGCGCGGTTATGAATTTGGCGAGAGCCGGGTCATCTGTCGCGCCCATTGGCTGAGCGACACGCTGGCCGGCCGGGTCGTGGCATCGGCCACCTATGCGCGGTTGCAGTCCGATCCGGTGTTCCGTGCCCAGCGCGAACTGGCGCGACAGGAATTGGCTGCGCCGCGCTGATCCAGCCGCTTTGCCTTTGGCGCGGAAGCCGCTAAAGCCGCGCTCCATGAGCGACGCTGCAGCAAAACCCGCCCCCAAGGACTGGATTCTCGGCATTCATGCCTATGTGCCGGGCAAGTCCGCCGCCGATGACGGCCGGCCGCTGATCAAGCTGTCCGCCAACGAGAACCCGCTCGGCACCGGCGCGGCTGCCCGCGCGGCGCTGGTGGCGGCGACGGCGGACCTGGCCACCTATCCCGATCCGGGCGCGGCCAAGCTGCGCGAGGCGATCGGTGCGGTCCATGGGCTTGATCCGGCGCGCATCATCTATGGCACCGGGTCGGACGAACTGCTGCATATCGCCGCCAGCGCCTATGCCGGGCCGGGCGACGAGGTGCTTTATGTGCGCTACGGCTTTTCGGTCTACGACATTGCCGCCCGCCGCGTCGGCGCGACGCCGATCGAGGCGCCCGACGCCGATTATGCGACCGATGTCGATGCGCTGCTGGCCTGCGTGACGGAGAAGACCAAGGTCGTCTTCCTTGCCAACCCCAACAATCCCACCGGTACCATGACCAGCCGGGAGGAGATTGCGCGGCTGCACGCCGGGCTGCGCCCCGATATCCTGTTCGTGCTCGACCAGGCCTATGCCGAATATCTGGACGCGGACGAGGATGATGCGGGGCTGGAACTGGCCAAGACCGCCAGCAACGTGTTCGTCACCCGCACCTTCTCGAAAATCTATGGTCTGGCCGCTGAGCGGATCGGCTGGGGCTATGCCAGCCAGGATGTGATCGACATCCTCCACCGCATCCGCGCGCCGTTCAACGTGACCACCGCCGGCCAGGCCGCTGCGGTCGCCGCGATCCAGGATAATGAATGGGTCGAGGCGAGCCGCGCCCATAATGCGCAATGGCGCGAATGGCTGGCCGGCGAGATCGCGTCCCTCTCCAACCATGGCCTGCGCGCGGTGCCGAGCCGCACCAATTTCCTGCTGATCCTGTTCGACGGCAAGCTGACCGCCGAGGCGGCGATGAAAGGGCTGTGGGACGAGGGCTATGCCACCCGCTGGCTGCCCGGCCAGGGCCTGCCCAATGGCCTGCGCATCACCATCGGCACCGAGGGACAGACCCGCGCCGTCGCCGCCAAGCTGCGCGCCATGGCGGAGGCGGCCTGACGCTATGCTGCCCTTTTCCCGTGTCACCATCATCGGCCTTGGCCTGATCGGATCCTCGCTGGCGCGGGCGATCCGCGAATATATGCCGACCGTCCGTGTCACCGGCCATGATGCCGATCCGGCGGTGCGCGAAACCGCCCGCCGCATCGACCTGTGCGACGACATCACCGATACGGCCAGCGCTTCGGTGACCGACGCCGAACTGGTGATATTGTGCGTGCCGGTGCGCGCCATGGGCGCGGCAGCGGCGGAGATTGCCGACGAGTTGCCGGCCGATGCGATCATCAGCGACGTGGGTTCGTGCAAGGCGGACGTGCTGGCGCAGCTCAACGCCGCTTTGCCCGGCCGCATCATCATTCCGGCGCATCCGGTGGCCGGCACCGAAAATAGCGGGCCGGAAGCGGGCTTTGCCACCCTGTTCAAGGGCCGCTGGTCGATCGTCACCCCGCCCGCCGATGCCAATCCGGCGGCGGTCGAGCGGGTGTCGGAACTGTGGCGCCGGGTCGGTGCCGATGTCGAGACGATGGACCCGGCGCATCATGACCTGGTGCTGGCGGTGACCAGCCATTTGCCGCACCTGATCGCCTATACGATCGTCGGCACGGCCAGCGACCTGGAGAATGTCACCCAGAGCGAGGTGATCAAATATTCGGCCGGCGGCTTCCGCGACTTCACCCGTATCGCCGCATCGGACCCGACTATGTGGCGCGACGTGTTCCTGGCGAACAAGGACGCAGTGCTGGAAATGCTGCAGCGTTTCTCGGAGGATCTGTCGACCCTACAGCGGGCGATCCGCTGGAATGACGGCGACACGCTGTTCAACCTGTTCACGCGCACCCGCGCGATCCGCCGGTCGATCATCGAACAGGGCCAGGACGACGCCAAGCCCGACTTCGGCCGGTCGCATTGATAGCAAGCTGCCATGATGCTTAAGCATCAGCAGCTTGAAACGCTCAGGCGCCGCGCGGGCTTGGCAAAGCGCCAAGGGCGCTTTGCGAATCTGTTCAATTGAGCGCGTTGATCGCGGCGTGGACGCGGATCTCGGCCTCCTTGCGGTCGAGGCCGGTGGGGACGATCTCACCCACCTTGTAGGTGATCGTGCCGGGGCGCTTGAGGAACTTGCCGCGCGGTGAGACGACGCCGCTGTCGATCGCGATCGGCACCACCGGCAGGCCGAGCAGGCTGTAGAGGCCGGCAAAGCCCGACTTGAGCGGCGGCGCTTCGCCATGGGGAACGCGCGTGCCTTCGGGGAACAGGCAGACCGCCCGCCCCTGCGCCACGGCGTCCTTGGCGGAGGCACGCAAGGTTCGCAGCGCGCTGGCGCCGGCGGTCCGCTCGATCGGGATCAGGCCGTAGCGCCGGGCGATGCCGCCCCAGAAGGGAATATCGAGCAGTTCCCGTTTCGCACCGATCACCGGCCGGTCGAACAGGCAGAGCAGGTCGATCGTCTCGAACATCGATTCATGCTTGATGATGTAGAGATAGGGACCGATCGGCAGGTCGCCATCGACCACGATCCGCTGCCCCAATATCCAGCGCACGCAGAGGCGATGAAAGCGGCTCCAGCCGGTCGCCGCCGACTGGACATGCGCGGGCTTGAACATCCCGCCGATGACGGCCGCCAGCACGAAGAAGGCCGTGCCGACATAGAAGGCCAGCATGAAGACGAGCGAGCGAAGGGCAATGAACAGGGTCATGGATCAGATACCAAAGAGCGCGGCCACGCGGCGCGCGAGATATTTATTATATTCCCGCACCAATATGGTGAGGCTGGGACGGCTGGGCACCGCGTCATAGACAAGGTTGATGCGGCCCGGAAGCGCCTGACGCAGTTCGAGCGCGGAACGCCGCATATGCCAGTCGGTGGTGATGAGGCGGACGCTCTTATAATCGCGCCGTTCCAGCCAGCGGGCCGTCTCGATCGCGTTGGAGCGGGTGTCGATCGCCTCGCGCCCCAGGGTGATGCAGCAGGTGAAGAGCGACAGCCGCGTCTTGTATTCGGCCGCCAGTTCGACCGGACGGACCGAGCGGTCGACGCCCGAAATCAGCATGCGCTTGGCCGCGCCTTCCTCCAGCAGGGCCAGCCCCCGGTCGATCCGACCGGCGCCGCCGGTCAGCACGACGATCGCGTCGGTCTGTCGCCCGTCGAGCGGCTGGGGCAGGAACATCGCGAACCAGGCGAAGCCCAGCATCCAGCCGAGCAGCGTAACGGCGATCAGGCGGACGATCATAGCGAGCGCCCGAGTGCGCGCAGCACTGTCCAGCGGCCGGTGAGCGTCGACAGGAGAATGCCGGCAATCGGCAGCGCCGCGAGCAGCGCCCAGCTGGTCCAGGGCAAGGCGACCGCGCCCATCAGCTGCGATCCGGTGGCCGACAGGCGTGCGCCGATCAGCAGGATCACCAGCACGGCGAAGGAAAAGCCCAATGCGCCGCCCATGGTGGCGTCGAGCGCGATCCGACGCTGGAACAGGCGGGCGATCTGTACATCGGTCGCGCCCATCAGGTGCAGCACCTCGATCGTGGTGCGATGGCTGTCATGCGCGCCTCGCGCCGCCAGCACGACGACGGCGCCGGTGGCGAGCCCCATCAGCAGCACCAGCCCGCCCGACAGCCAGCCCAGCGCGGTGAGCAGGCCGGCCAGCGGGGCAAGGAAGGCGGCATGGGGTTCGACCCGCAGGCTGGGCGACAGGGTAGCGAGCGACCGGCGCAACCGGTCGACCTTGGCCGTCGCATCGCCCGGCGTCAGGCTGATGTCGATCAGCGCCGGGATCGGCAGGTCGCCGCTGGTCACATCGGCGCCGAGCCAGGGACGCAGTTGCTGCGCCAGCGTAGCGGCCGGGACCGGTGCGACCTGGCGCACATCGCGATTGCCGCGCAGCGCCTGTTGCACGCGGGCGGAGAGACGATCGCGCTGCTGCGCATCGGCCTCCACCACCTGAACCGTGGCGCGGCCGGCAAGATCGGCGCTCATCGCGCGGACGGCGGTGCCAAGGCCCAGGCCCGCCGCGGCGGCCAGCACGGTAAGGAACATCATGATCGCGATGATCCAGGGCATCGGCCCCGCCACCCGACCGGCGGGCAGCAGGCGATGGCGCGCGGCGGCCGCGCTGCGACGATTGCCCCCGGCCATCAGGCGCCACCCTGCGGACGGGGCGGATAGCGCAGCGCGCCGGTCGGATCGGCCAGCCGGCCCTTGTCCAGCCGCATCATCTGCGCGCTCGCCACCTGCGCCATCAGCGGCAGGTCATGGGTGGCGACGACGATGGTCGTGCCGAGGCGGTTGAGCGCCTCGAACAGGGTCATCAGGCGGCGGGCCATGTCCGCGTCGACGTTACCCGTCGGTTCGTCGGCGACCAGAATCTCCGGCCGGCCGATCACCGCGCGGGCGATGGCAACGCGCTGCTGCTCCCCGCCCGACAGGGTGGCGGGCCGCGCCTGACCGCGATCGCCCAGCCCGACCCAGTTCAGCATTTCGCTGACCGGCGCGTCGATCTCGCTTTCCTCCATGCCCGCGACCCGCAGCGGCAGGGCGATATTGTCATAGGCGGACAGATGCGGGACCAGCCGGAAATCCTGGAACACGACGCCGATGCGGCGACGAAAGCCGGGCAGGCGCTTGCGGGGGAGCGTCACCACATCCTCGCCGAACAGGCGGATCACGCCGCGACTGGGCCGCTGGGCGAGATAAAGGAGCTTGAGCAGGGATGTCTTGCCCGCGCCCGAGCTGCCGGTGAGGAAATAAAAATCGCCGCTGTTGAGCGAGAAGCTGACGTCGGACAGGGTCTCGCTGTCCAGACCATAGCGCAGGCCGACATTTTCGAACTGGACGATGGCCGACATAAGTGACGTGTGGCGCCGATGCGCTCCCTGCTTCCCCGAAGCCCTGCCATGGCACAGGCGGCGGGGACGCGTAAAGGGCAGGCCGACAAACTATCCCGCGCAATGCCGCGAGTCGCGCCCATGAGCGGGTCTGTGTTTCAGACTCTTGCCCTAGAGTCCCTGCCATGCCTATGAAGCAGAATGATCCTGGTGTGCCCAAATTGCGCGACGCGCTACATCGTGCCCGACACCGCCGTCGGCCCGGACGGACGCCAGGTGCGGTGCGCCGCCTGCAAGCATAGCTGGTTCCAGGAAGGCCCCGCCCCCGCGCCGCGCGAAGAGGCGCCCGAACCGGCCGCTCCCGCGCCGGTTGCGCCGCCGCCCGCTCCG
>NZ_LUFI01000103.1:0-4981 GCF_005281675.1 Sphingobium sp. MP9-4
ATGCCGGAGGCCAACGCCATCGCGCGAAGCGCGATGACCGCATGGCGGCACGCAGCGCCGCCCCGACCCGAATCAGATGCTATGCGCGCGGCCCGCCGCGCGCGCCGCAGCCACCAAATCAATCAGCTCAAAACGTCTCAGCCGGCAGAGCCGGCGAGGCATCGGCCAGACATCATCAAATTATTTTGATGGCCGTTTTTGCGCCTGGGTGCGCCTCGGCTTGCCGGGGTTCGACAAGGCAGGATCTCCCAATTCTCAGGCGGTTGACGCGCGGCAACCGCCCAATAATCCTCGGGATCAGGCGCGCTCATGTCACCACTCAAGAGATGGAAAACGACCATGATCTCTCAGCCACCCGATCGCATAATCCGGCTCAATACGGTCCTCGACCGGACCGGGCTCAGCCGGGCGACACTCTATCGCAAGGTCCAGGCCGGAACCTTTCCCAAGCAGGTCCGTATCGCCACGCGCTGCATGGGATGGCGAGAATCCGCCATCAACGACTGGATGCGCAATCCCATGTTCTGGACGGTCGAGGATGCCGACAAGCGGCAAAACACGCCGTCATTATAAGGTCATCGATGCCCATCACATCAAGCCTGTCGCTCCCCTCCCCCTTGGAGCGGCACCTCCCTGAACTATGGTCCTGCCGGGAGATTTTTTCCGGCCGGATTACTTTTATCAGTTTGGGACGGGTTTCAGTGGGGCTGCTAACGGCAAGGGATGGGACTTTTCGGAAGGGCGGCTTTCGAGAACTTGCCCTAGAAATGCGGCCATTCACAGGATTGCAGAAGGCTTCCGTCGGAGGGCAGCAACGCGCCCATCCAAGTCGTTCGACCGCAAAATTACGATACTTGGAAGCAGACTGTCAGATTATGACTGGGTCTGGGACAAAGCCGTCATTCCGGCCCGGTTCGCCCAGTGTCGGCTTCCGACATAAGCCGACATTCGCGCGTCCGGTGACCTTGGCTCGGTGCGCTAGCACTGGAAGGGCGTTGTGCATCACGCTCTTCGTCAACTGAGCGACTAAGCCTTCTCGATGGCGGCGCTCGGCACATTCTTCCTTGGCTGGCTGTTCGCGCCGCTGCTACCTGCGGGCGAGATCGCGTCTTACATCGCCGGGCTGAACCGCGGCGGCTCCTTCGAGTCCATCCCGGACCGATCGCCGCCTCCCGTCGCGCGGCGCCGTCAGCCGTTAAAGGACTGGCTCAGAGCGGCGCGGACGAGCATGATGGGCCATGACCACGAACTCATTTCACGGCGATCGCCCGATTGAAGGCCCCGAGCAGGACCGCTTCTGCTTCGGTCCGCTTGCCGACCGCATCGCCGAAGCGCTGACGACGCAGGCCGCTGGGAAGGGGTTCGTCCTCGGCGTCGAAGGGAAGTGGGGATCGGGCAAATCCAGCCTGCTCGCGCTGGTCGTCGCCAAGCTGAGAGGAATGGACCAGAGCAAGGTCGCCGTCGTCGAGTTCCGGCCCTGGCTCGTCGGCGACCGGGACCAGCTCCTCGCCAGCCTGTTCGAGGACCTCGTGAAGGCGATCGCCGGCCTCGAGCATGCCGGCGGTGACGCGACAGGCACGTCGATGATCACGGCCAAGGAGGTCTCGGAGAAGGCCCGCAGGTTCGCCGGCCACCTCGGTCCGGTCGGGAAGCTCGCGGGGCTGGCCGGTCTCGCCATCCCCGGCGCGGCCATCATCGGGACGGTGCTCGAAGGGTTGGCCGCGGCCGCGAAGGACGCCTCGGAGGGCCCGACGCTCGCTGCGCAGAAGGACGACCTGTCGGCCGCGCTCGTCAAGCTCGACTGCCGCATCGTGGTCACGATCGACGACGTCGACCGGCTCGAGCCGCGCGAGGTGGGCGAGCTCCTGAGACTGGTCCGTTCCGTCGCCGACTTCCCGAACGTGTCCTACCTCCTCTGCTACGACGCGACGATACTGAAGCATGCGGTCGAGAAGGCCACCGGCGTCGGCGACGGGAGCGCGTATCTCGAGAAGATCGTGCAGACCGAGATCGGCGTCCCGCTGCCGGAATCCTTCGCCTTGAGGCGTTGGTTCACCGCCGAACTCAAGGCTTTCGCCGAATGCGACCCCCGCCGGGTGCCCGATCTGCTGCACGTCATCGACGAGACCGGCGGAAGGGGCTTCGACACCGCGAGAAGCGTCGTGCGCGTGCTCGACAGCCTTCGCGCATACTGGCCCAGCATCAACGGGAGGGTCGACCTAGTGGACCTCGTGTGGCTGCGGATCATTGCCGTCACCGAACCCGCCCTATACCGCTGGATCGAGGAGTATCTCACCGCCTACGCCGCGCTGGCGGCGGGCCGCGTCCACATCTCCGAGGCGGAGCGGAACGCCTTGGCCAAGCGCATGGACGACGCCCTGGCCGCCGAAGGGCTGGACTGGAAGCGGATGCAGTTCGAACTCGAACGACACCTCCCCGGCCTCAACTTCCACAACTTCAACCAAGGCAAGGAGGAGCGCCTGTTCTCGAAGGCGCAGCGCGGCGCGCACGCGCAGGACTTCGAGCGCGCGCGACTGGCGAGTCCGAGCCACTCTCGCCTCTACTTCACGCTGACGGAGCCCGCCGACAGCGTCACCGACACGGACGTCGCCGAGCTCCTCGAGGCGGCCAACGGCGGAATGAACGATGTGGCGGCGCTCTTCCTGCGGCTCAGCGAGAAACGCGGAGACGCCGGCGCCACGAAGACCGAAAGGCTGCTCGACCAGCTAGCCAGCTTCGACGAGGAGATCGTCCAGGGATGGCCGGTCGAGGTGCTCACGCTGGGTCTAGTGAACGTCGCCGATGAACTCGCCAAGGACGAGGCCGGCGACGACTGGGGCTATCCAAGGATATGGCACCTCGCCGGGGCGCTGCTCAAGCGCCTGTCGCGAGTGCTTCCCGAGCAACAGTGGAAGGACTTGGTCGAACGCCTTTTCACGGAAGGCCAGTCGCTCGGGTTCATCAGCCACCTGCTCCGCAACGAGACCTTCTCCCATGGCTTCTACGGGGACCGGCCCGACGCCTCCGACGCGATTACCGACCGCGCGACGTTCGACGCGGTCAGGTCGATCATGGTCCGGCGCTACGCCGCTGGCGGCCTCGACCGGATACTCGCCGAGCGCAACGCGATCACGATTCTCTACGCCTGGTCCCAGGCCGGTGGACGCGACGAGGTCGTCAAGGCGGTGGCAGAGCGAACGGCTGAGGACGGAGCGTTCGTCGAGTTCATGCTGAAGGTTTGCTCGACGTCGGTCAGCTCATCCTGCGCCAACCTGTCCCTCTCGCTCGAAGCGATACACAACTTCTTCGACAGTCCGCCGGAGGTGGTGGATCGTCTGCTGGCGCTCGAGAAGAGAGAGCCACCGGAACCCGGCGCCGGGTTGGTCACCGCGGCAATATCGCGCAGCACGGGGTTCAATGGCCTGAGCATCCACGACGCCGCCAAGCGCTGGAGGGACCGGCAGGTGGCTGCCGACCCAGCCGAAGCGACCGCGGCGACGGAACACGGGTGAAATTCCCCGATTGCTGCCGCCCTCCCACATCCGGACTCCCCTCTGGCGCCAGATGGCGCTTGCCGCCCGACGCTGGTAACGCACCGAGATGATGTGCAATGACGGCGTCGGCTTCGACGGCCGCTGCTGCTGCTACATCGGCGGTCTGCACGACCGCGATTTCAAGCTGGCCGTCTACCGACAGAGGCGGGTGGCTAGGCGTCGCCGGTCGACTCCCCAGGGTCGGGATCCGACCTTGCCGGTAGCAGCAGCGCTCTCTAGTTGACCATAATCTCTGGAGACCACTCGCGCTCAAATTCGCGAAGCGCCGCGATGGCCGGATCCGCCTCGACCGCTTGACCGATCAAGCGCCTCGCTCCATCCGGGTCGCCCCCAGAGCGGAAGCGCTCGGCCAGGGCGAGGATCGCCGCCGCTTCCAGGATCCTGGGTGCGTGGAGGCCGCTCTTCCGCATACGCTCCTCGAAATACCGATCGAGCTTGAATGCTCCTCCAGCGGCCAGTCGACCTCGCCCATGTATGTGCCGACGATCACCGCCTCGGGCCCGGGAGCGAACGCCTCCGCGGCGTATCTTTCGAGGAACTCCTGGGCGCCCGGCGACCGTTGCTCGGCCGCGAAGAGCCGGTTGGTGAGGATGTGGAACAGCAGCATGGAGGGGCGTGTCGCCGTGGGTGCCTGGGGTAGCAGTCGTTCGACGTCGGCGAGCACCGGCCTCATGTCGCCGAGCTCGACCTTTTCTCCGATCAGCAGGCTGTGCGCGAGCGAAAGCATGCCTTCCAAGCGCATCCTCACCTCGGCGGGTTTGGCAAGCGGGCGCCACACCCAATATTGCGGGGCGAACTCGACCGAGATCACGCAAGATTGCTCGAGTGTGTAGTCGTAGGTCTCTGTCTCGACCTTTTGCCCGGTCGCGACGAAGTGCTCGATGACCCTGCGCGTCAGACGGTAGAGGCCTTGGAACGTCAACACTGGTCGCCGATCGACCGTGGTGCTCTCCCAGTGGCCATGCGGATGCGATATCGAGGTTGGTAGCGCGCTGAGCCGGTGGACGTAGGATGAGCGCAGGTTGTAGGCCTGCCTCAGCGCCTGCTCCAGCTCGTAGCGCGCGACGGGCCTCCCGCCCGCCACGCCCTCCTTTCGGAAGTAGCTGTCGTCGGCGTGGGATAGCATGAAGGCGCGATTGCGGCGTGCGATTGCCGCGTGCTCGTGGCGCAGCAACACTTCCCGCACCGAATCCGCCACGTGCTGGTCGGTACCGTCGAGCGCCCTGTCCAGCGCGTGTCGCTTCCTGTCCTCGATGTCAGGCCAGGTCGGCTCGAACCCGTCGAAGTCCTGCGCGAGCGATTCCGTTGAGGAGATTGATCTGCCCCCCGCTGAGTGGCCCAGAGACTATGATAGTCTGGACCGCGAAAGGGACATTGAATGCCGAGCAAGAAGCACAAGCCGGAAGAGATCATCGGCAAGCTGCGTG